>CAYUKT010000217.1:0-4762 GCA_964445285.1 uncultured Bacteroides sp.
AAATTTCATGAATATGGTCACTTCCAGGCTGATCGTGCTTATTTTGGTGATTTTGGGCATGGGTGGTTATCTGATCTATACGATCTTTCAGCTGCAGATCGTAAATGGGGAGGATTACTATAATAACTTTCAGTTGAAGATTACCAAAGACCGGACACTGCCGGCTACCAGGGGCAATATTTTGGATCGGGACGGCAATCTCTTAGCCTATAATGAACTGGCATATTCCGTCACCATAGAGGATGTGTATGAGTCTGGCCGCAAAAAGAACGCCATGCTCAATGATACGATCCGCCGCCTCATTCATATGATAGAGGAAAACGGCGACAAAGTGATCAGCGATTTCCATATCGTAATCGGTAAGAATGATGATTATGAATATAATGTGGAAGGGACACAGCTTCTGCGTTTTCTGGCGGATGTCTATGGTTATGCGTCCATTGATGACCTGAAGGAAAAAGAAAAGACGGCAACGCCGGATGATGTGGTCAAGTATCTATGCAGTACCTCCCGTTATGGGATCGGCGATTATACGGATGATGAGGACTCTTCCAGTTTTGTAGAAGGGCTTGGTTTTACGCGGGATGAAGTGTTAAAGATCATCACCATCCGCTATGCCATGAGTGCCAACAGCTATCAGAAATACATTGCAACCACAGTAGCCAATAACGTCTCTGAGAAGACGGTGGCGGTGGTGATGGAAAATGCGGATGTCCTGGACGGTGTCTCTGTTGCGGAGGGTACGATCCGCAAATACAACGACAGTATTTATTTTGCCCAGGTCATCGGCTATACGGGGCGGGTGGATCAGGAAGGACTGCAGGAACTGCAGGAACAGGATGCGACCTATGATATCAATGATACCGTAGGTAAATCCGGGATTGAAGCTTCCATGGAGATGGAACTGCAGGGCAGGAAAGGTTCCGAGATCGTCTATGTGGATAATCTGGGTAAGGTGATCGAGACCAGTGACAGGATTGAACCCATGGCAGGGAATGATGTCACGCTGACACTGGATACAGAACTGCAGAAAGCCTGTTATCATATCCTGGAGGCCAAACTGGCAGGTATTCTGCTTAATAAGATAGAAAATATCAAAGAATATACACCGCCCGAAGGCGGAAGCGGGGGCAATATCCCTATTCCCATATATGATGTGTATTTTGCCTGTCTCAATAATAATGTCATCGATACTTCCCATTTTACTTCAGAACATGCAGGGGAGACGGAAGCAGCGGTGCTGCAGGCCTATCAGGATAAGAAAGCGCGGGTATTTGCGACCCTGCGTGAGGAACTGGAAGAAGCCTGCACGCCCTATGAAAGTCTGACTACGGAATACCAGGTCTACGAGAGTTATATTGCAGCCCTGCTCTATGACAATGATATCATCATGGAATCTGTGGTGGACAGGAATGATGCGACTTATATTGCCTGGACAAAGGATGAGGTCATCAGCCTGAACGAGTATTTAAACTATGCGATTGCCCAGAACTGGATTAATGTGTCGCGGCTTGACATTGGCTCCCAATATTCCGATTCCGTGGAGATTTATGACAAGATTCTGGATTATGTGTTTGAAAAGCTGGATACGGATGTGGATTTTGATAAAAAGATCTACCGTTATATGATCAATGCGGACGAGCTGACGGGCCGCCAGATCTGTATGCTCCTGTTAGAACAGAATGTGGTGGAACCATCGGCGGAGGAAGTGGCGCAGTTTACGTCAGGCAGTATGCAGCCATATGTTTTTATCCGCAACAGGATTGAAAATCTGGATATCACACCTTCCCAGCTGGCGTTAGATCCCTATTCCGGCTCTATCGTTGTCACGGACGTAAATTCGGGAGATGTACTGGCGCTTTCCACTTATCCGAGTTATGATAATAATAAGATGGCAAATGGTGTGGATGCGGCTTATTTTGCGAGCCTAAGAAACGACCTGTCTTATCCGCTCATCAACTATGCCACCCAGCAGAGGACGGCGCCCGGTTCCACGTTTAAACCTGTGGCAGCCACGGCAGGGCTTTTGGAGGGGGTCATTACACCTTCGGATACCATTACCTGTGTGGGCGTATTTGATAAGATTGCCCAGCCGCCCAAATGCTGGATTGCTCCCGGGGCCCATGGCTCCTTAAATGTGACGGGCGGGATACAACATTCCTGTAACTGGTTTTTCTATGAGGTGGGTTATCGGCTGGGAACCGTGGGTGATACCTACAATGATAATGTGGGCCTTAACAAGCTGGCCAAGTATGCGGACATGTACGGATTATCAGACCTTTCCGGGGTGGAGATTGAAGAGTATGCGCCGGAGATTTCAGACCTGGATGCCGTACGTTCGGCCATCGGCCATGGCACCAATAACTATACTACGGCAGGTCTCGCGCGATATGTTACAACTATCGCCAATAGTGGAACATGTTATAATTTAACATTAGTAGACAAGATAGAAAACCATAACACAGGGGCTGTCACAGTACATGAAGCCGAGGTCAGGAACCGGATCGACATGGATCCGGCTTACTGGAATGCCATTCACACCGGAATGCGCAGGGTGGTGGAAGGTAAGTCGTATTTTTCCAATTTGGACGTGAATGTGGCGGGCAAGACCGGTACCGCGCAGGAGAACAGAAACCGCCCCAACCACGCGTTGTTTATCAGCTATGCACCCTATGAGGCGCCGGAGATAGCTGTGACGGTCCGTGTGGCAAACGGTTATTCTTCTGATTATGCGGCACAGATTGCCAAAGATGTATATGAGTATTATTATGGACTGAAAGAGGAAAGTGAGATCATTACCGGTACGGCCGGTACGCTGGTCGGCGGTGAAATCAGCGCAGACTGATCTAAAGAGGTGAAGGTATGAAGAATCCGGTTATTATCAAAAGTTTTCCAAACGGCCTTTCTATCTATCTGGACGGGGAGATGCCCTTTGCACAGTTATTGGAAGAAATAGCCCTGAAATTTAAAGAATCTGCGAACTTTTTTAAAGATGCAAGCATGGTGGTTTCCTTTGAGGGACGTAACCTGTCAGACCAGGAAGAACGGCAGATCGTAAACGTCATTACGGCCAATTCCGCCCTGAATATTCTCTGTATCATGGGCAAGAATGAGGAAACCAACAAGAATTATGTGAAAGCATTGCAAAAGCTCTCCTTCCATCAGGAAGTGATGGAGAATGCCGGGCAGTTCTATAAGGGTACGCTCAAGGACGGCCAGATGTTAGAGACCGAGAACAGTATTATCGTGCTGGGGGACGTCTATCCGGGAGCCTGTATTATATCCAGCAAGGATGTGGTCATTTTAGGCGGTCTTTTTGGACAGGCCTATGCCGGTGGAAACGGTGAGGAGGGACATTTTGTCGTTGCGCTTGAAATGTCACCGGAAAAACTTAAGATCGGTGATTTCAAATACAAGACATCAGAAAAACAGAGCAAATGGTCGATCAAACCCAAGGTTCAGCCAAAGATTGCTTATGTAAAGGACGCCAGAGTCATAATAGAGCCGATTACCAAAGAATTACTAAACGACCTGCCATTCTAAATGGCGGGGGAGATAATTTCGGAGAAATTTTCTCCTGTTTAGTGGACGATAACAATTCATCAACGGAGGTTTGCTATGAGTGAAGTGATTGTCGTCACATCAGGGAAAGGCGGAGTAGGCAAGACCACTACTTCAGCAAACGTTGGCACAGGTCTGGCAGCTATGGGTAAAAAGGTGATCCTGATCGACACGGATATCGGGCTTCGCAATCTCGATGTGGTGATGGGGCTTGAGAACAGGATCGTCTATAATCTGGTGGATGTGGTGGAAGGAAACTGCCGCATCAAGCAGGCGCTGATACGGGACAAGCGTTACCCTACCTTGTTTTTACTTCCCTCGGCACAGACCAGGGATAAGACATCCGTGAATCCTTCGCAGATGGTCAGGATGATCAGTCATTTGAAAGATCAGTTCGACTATATTATCCTGGACTGTCCGGCGGGCATTGAGCAGGGATTTCAGAACGCAATCGCAGGCGCGGACAGGGCGCTTGTGGTGACCACTCCGGAGGTTTCCGCAATCCGGGATGCAGACAGGATCATCGGCCTTTTGGAGGCCAATGAGATACATAAGATGGATTTGATCATCAACCGTATCCGCCATGATATGGTCAAACGCGGGGACATGATGTCCTCAGAGGACGTGGTGGATATTCTCTCCCTGCCGCTAATCGGCATGGTGCCCGATGATGAGAATGTGGTGATAGCCACTAACCAGGGCGAGCCGTTAGTCGGTAGCAACACATTGGCAGGCAAAGCCTATCAAAATATCTGCTACAGAGTGCTCGGCAAAGAGGTTCCTTTTATGGATCTGGAGAAAGGGATTTCGTTCTGGGCCAAGGTGTCAGGTATATTCCATAAAAGTTAGGAGGGATCGGGGTGTTTAAAAATCTGTTAAAGCGGAAAAGCTCAAGAGAAATAGCCAAAGACAGGCTTAAGATACTGCTCATTTCTGACAGGGTCAACTGTTCGCAGGAAATGATGGAAATGATAAAGAACGATATCGCCAAGGTGATATCCAAATATATGAAGATTGATACGCAGAGCATGGAGATTCAGATCACCAAGACCAGCGGTAAGGGCCACAGTCTGAAAAACCCAACGCTCTATGCTAATATACCGATTCTGGATCTAAAACAATAACAAAAGTAAATTTGCTTTGCAAATTAACTTTGCGAGATCCGCTTCGCGGCCTCGGCAGTACGAGAGAAGGAGAAAAC
>CAYUKT010000218.1:0-4757 GCA_964445285.1 uncultured Bacteroides sp.
GTGAAAGGAGCGAGAGCGGGCTGACGGAGAATTTTCTATCTGTTCAGGCGTCACTTTTGGCTAACGTGTTAAAAGTAACGTCAGGGGGAAGATTTACATAGATTGGATAAGTGAACGATTGCATTTGAGGATATGTTGTCATATAATTTTTTTAGTAAATTGCAAATTTGGTCGATATAAAGAGTAGCGGATTCATTAAAAATGAAAAGGAAGCGAAGGACAGTTTTGTGGTTAAAGTAAAAAAATCTCTTTCGGCAGTATTTGATCATATCAGCGAATGCATGGTTCCTGTTATACCGATTCTTCTTGCGGGCGGTATCCTCAAGATGGTGGTGTTGCTTTTGGGGATGCTGCATATCCTGACAGGAACAACGGAGGTAATCTTATCGTCAATCGCAACGACTCCGTTCTATTTTTTGCCAGTGATGGTGGCATATTCGGCGGCCAAACATTTTGATACGGATCCATTGGTGGCGATCATCAGTGTATGCGTGATGCTCCTGCCAGATTTTGCGGCGCTTATGGAAGGCGGGGAGAAAGTCACTTTTATAGGGATCCCGGTGGTTTCTGCCACCTACGCTTACAGTGTTATTCCGATTATTCTGTTGATCTATTGCATGTCTCATGTGGTACGCTTTTTGAAACGGATCATAAAAGAGAGTTTACAGCCGTATTTTTTGGCTGTATGTGCGATTTTTATCACATCTTTGTTGGGAATTCTGGTGATTGAACCGGTAGTGAGTCTGGTCAGCAATGGACTTGCCCAGGGACTTAATGTGATGCAGGAGCGTGTACCAATGGCGGCGTGGGGACTGCTGGCGGCGATCACACTGTTTTTAGTTTCTACGGGGATGCATTGGATTTTTATGTCATTGGCAATTACGCAGATCGGGCTGACGGGAGTAGATTACGGTATTATGGTAGCGCTTCTCATCTCCAATATGTCTCTTGCGGGCTGTGATCTGGGAGTGTTTGTGAAATCCAAAGATAAGGGGCGCAGGTCTTTAGCCGTGAGCGCCATGCTGACAGTGTTGATTCCGGGTATTTCGGAACCTTCGGTTTTTGGTATTTGTTTCAAAGAAAAAACGCCGGCGGTGGCCAATGTTTTGGGTTGTTTGATCGCAGGCATTGTGCAGGGTATTATCACAGTGCATTGTTATATTTATACATTTCCGAGTATTCCGTCTATTTTGATGTTTTACAGCGATAGGGAACCGGCCAATCTGTTTAAGGCGATTATTGTAGGCGTGGTGGCCTTTGTGGCGAGTTTTATTCTGACAGTGTTTATCTACAAAGAGCAGTCAGATGCGCAGCGAAAGCAGATGGCATAAGACTGGTCCGGGAACAGAAAGGGCTTTGGGTGTGCCGCTGCTGCTGTCGTGAGATGGAGGTATATATGAAAAAACTGTTATTTTTTGTGGGAGACATAGAGACGCAGGGCTATTTTTCATTGCAGATCGCAGAGGCCATGGAGGCGATGGGGCATGAGACTTTTATCTATGATCTGAGTAAACCCTGGAACAGTACGGAGAAGTTTTTTCATTTTTTTGAAAAGGGAAACACGGCACTGATCAATTTCAATTTTCACGGGATGAGCGGAGAGGAGTATTTCCTGGATGAAAATGGAACCATGATGTGGGATGCGCTTTCCATACCCAGTTATAATATTGTGGTGGATCATCCTATGTACTATCATCATTTTCTGGAAAAGGTACCGCGCAATTATCATCATATCAGCATTGACAGGAATCATGAGGCATATATGAAACGCTTTTTCCCGGAGATTGTAAACGGGCCGTTTCTGCCATTAGCCGGAACGAAGCTGTATCCGGACAGGTCGAATGTGCCGGTGGAGTTTCGCAAATATGATGTGACGATGGTGGGCAATTATTGTGTGCCGGCTACTTTTGAAAAATATATTACAAGGATTGATGACGAGTATACAGCATTTTATTATGGTATGATTGATGATCTGCTGGCCAATCCCTGGAAGACGGTGGAAGAAGTGGCGCAGGTGCACCTTACGGAGGAACTGGGAGAAGTGCCGGAGGATGAGTTTAAAAAGGTGATGGCGGCACTCACTTTTATCGATCTGTATGTGCGTTATACGTTCCGGGGACGTGCGGTGCAGGAACTGGTGGACGCAGGGATCAAAGTATATGTGTTTGGGGATGGATGGCAGCTTTTGGAGTGCAGGCAGGCACAGAATCTGATGATCATGAATAGTCTGGATTCTGTGGGGTGTCTGAAAAAACTGTGCCAGACAAAACTTTCACTCAATGTGATGCCCTGGTTTAAGGATGGCGCCCATGACAGGATTTTTAACAGTATGTTGAATGGGGCGGTCTGTCTGACAGACAGCAGCATATATTTAGATAATATTTTGCAGGACTGTGTCAACTGCGGTCTTTATACGCTGAAAAACATGGAGCGTCTGCCCGAGATCGCAGCGGGCCTGCTGGCTGATCCCGGGCTGATGCAAAAGATCGCGGACGGAGGATATGAGACAGCCAGGACGGGACATACCTGGGCGCATCGGGCGCAGGTGCTGCATGAATTGGTGGAAGAAGATTAAGGAGTGGAAGAGCAGATGGATTTTATAGGGAAATACAGGGAAAGGCGCAGACAGAGATTTCATAGGCTTTATGAGCGTCATAAACGGCTTCGCAGGCTGTTAAAGGAGCATGCTGAGGATATTCTCAATTCGCAGAATTTCAAGAGTACCAGAGGGCATATACAGCATGGTACGATGACAGTGCACAACCATTGTATGGATGTGGCACGTTACAGCCTGCTTCTGAACAGGAAGTTAAAGCTGCATTGCAATAAACATGATCTGATCCGGGGCGCGCTTTTACACGATTATTTTCTTTATGACTGGCATGATAAGGAATACCTGTCCCAGAGAAAAAGGCTGCATGGGTTTCATCATCCGATGACAGCGCTTCGCAATGCGGAGAAAGAGTATCAGCTCAATGATATTCAGAGGGAGATCATTAGAAAACATATGTGGCCGTTATCAGTGGTGCCGCCTGTCTGTCGGGAAGCGTGGGTGGTGACGGCGGCGGATAAATATTGTTCCTTGATGGAGACGGTAGGACTGCACAAGGGACATGGTGCCCAGGCATCATAAGAAGTCAGTGATGATAGCACAAGAGGTATGGAAAAAGGTGTGGAAGCAGGAATAGATGCAAACTTAAAAAATAAGGATCCAAAGACTAAGCCACAGACAGCAGGTATTTATCAGGCGTTATCGGCATACTGTGCAGGGGAGGATTATCCCTGCCACATGCCGGGGCACAAGCGGAATCCCGAAAGCGGGGAGATGGCGGATTTTTACCGGATTGACATTACGGAAATAGAGGGTTTTGATAATCTGCATCATGCGGAAGGCATGATCAAGGAAGCACAGGAGAGGGCGAACCGGCTCTACGGCGCCCGGGAGACTTATTTTCTGGTAAACGGCAGTACCTGTGGGGTGCTGGCGGCGATCATGTCTGTGACACAACCGGGAGATGAGATCCTGATAGCCCGTAATTGTCATAAGGCGGTGTATCATGCAGCGATCCTGCAGGGGCTGCGGCCGCATTATTATTATCCGGGAATCATACAGGAGTACGGTATCTATGATGGGGTGGATGCGGAAAAGATAGGAAATCTTTTGGACGAATATCCGGCCTGTAAGGCAGTGGTGATCACATCGCCTACCTATGAGGGTATTATCTCTGACATACAGGCGGCGACCCATGCGGCGCATGAACGGGGCAGAGTGCTCATTGTGGACGAGGCGCATGGAGCACATCTGGGTCTTTGTGGCAGAGAGAGGCTGGATGATACAACATACGAAGCAGGTTCGGTTCCCTTGGGCAATGGGCAGCAGGGCGCCGTGGCGGCGGGAGCGGATTTGGTCATACACAGCCTGCACAAGACATTACCGGCGATGACACAGACGGCTCTTTTGCATGTAAATGGCAGTCTGGTGGATCGGGACAGACTGCGCAGGTATCTGACCATGCTGCTAAGCAGCAGTCCGTCTTATGTATTGATGGCCAGTATGGATTCCTGCGTGCGCTTTTTGGAAGAACATGGTAAGGAAAGATTTGCTTTTTTTCAGGCGCAATATGATAGATTTTATAAAAAAACCGCGCTATGCCGGCATCTTCATATCGGGAAAATAACGGATGTGTCAGAAAAAGGCTATGCTCTGACTGCATGGGATATTGGAAAAATCGTAATCTCTGCAAAGGGTACGACTATGAACGGCCCGCAGTTATATGATATCCTGCGGCAGGAATATCATCTGCAGATGGAGATGGCGGCGGACACGTTCGTGCTGGCGATGATGACATTGATGGATACAGAGGAAGGATGGCAGAGATTGGCTGACGCAATCTGTGCAATAGATGATAGGATAGAGAAGGGAGCCGGCGGCGAAATGATCTCTGGGAGTAATAGCATTCCATGTATGGGTCGTTCTGACCTGGACAGTGCGGAGTATGAGGCAGAGATGAAGAATCCGTCAGCATCATATCCAGAAGCCCCGATGACGCCGTCACAGGCATTTCACAGCGTACAGGAGGAAATAACACTGGAGGATGCGGCTGGCAGGACTGCGGCCGATTTTATCAACTTATATCCGCCGGGGATCCCGCTGGTTGTGCCGGGGGAAGTCATTGATGGGGCGGTCATAAGGAAGCTTAAGGAGAGCCTGCAGCTTGGCCTTACCGTACAGGGGATATCCGAGTCGGGAAGGATTC
>CAYUKT010000219.1:0-4741 GCA_964445285.1 uncultured Bacteroides sp.
GGTTCGATTCCCCTCGCCTGCTCTTTCTTTATAGTAAGGAAAACCAGTAAAATCAATGGTTTTCCTTGTTTTTTTCTCACCAATTCCGATGGTACGTTTGGTACGATCCGTACCGGAGTACAGAGAATTGCAAGATTGCCGCAATGAGGAGGCGGCTGGTATGGAAATGTTGTGGATAGCACTGGTTCTGTTATATGGTATCTTAAAGGGCGTTCGTGAAATCGTCAAGAAGAAAGCATTGCAGAAAAACTCTACCATAGAGGTATTGTTTATGTACACTTTGTTGTCTTTTCTGATGGTTTTGCCGGATGCTAAGAACGCCATGGGAGTAGAGCCGCATTTTTATTTCTACATAGCCATGAAGTCTTTTGTCATTTTCCTGGCCTGGATGTTCAGTTTCAGGGCCATTAAAAAGATGCCTATCAGCCTTTATGGGGTGCTGGATCTTTCAAGGGTACTCTTTGCCACGCTCTTAGGGGTAGCGGTGATGCAGGAAGTACTCGGTCCTTTTCAGGTCGTGGGGCTTGTGCTGGTGTCGGCGGGGCTTCTTCTTTTGAAATATCATCCCGGGAACAGGCCGGGTGCGGCGGCTGGTTCCGATGGGGCAGTGGAGATCCGGTATGTGGTGATGGCCTTTGCTTCCTGCATGTTAAATGCAATTTCCGGGCTGTTAGACAAGATACTGATGCGGGATATCAGCAGTTCCCAGTTACAGTTCTGGTATCTGCTTTTTCTGACTTTGTTTTATCTGTTATATATCCTGTTTCGGAGAATACCGATGAACTGGGGCAGTGCAGTGCTCAATAAGTGGGTATGGCTCTTAAGTCTGCTCATTGTCATTGCGGATCGGGCTCTTTTTATGGCAAATGGCATGGAGGGCAGCAGGATTACGGTGATGACGCTTTTAAAACAGGCCGGTTGTGTGGTGACGATCCTGGCGGGGCGCTTCCTTTTCCATGAGAAGGATACTACCCACAAGCTGATCTGCGCGGCGGTCATCATTGCAGGCATTGTGGCTGCTGTAATGTGACCGGGAACAATGGAGAGGGGCCGGGTGCGGTCTTTGATAAATATCTTGTCCTATGATAAAGGGGTATGGTATACTATATAAAGGTTATTTTATGGGTGGTATAGAATATGGGTCTGTCGTTTGAGGGCATCTACTAACAGTGAGTAAATAGTACGATATGCAGGAGGAAGACAGAATGGACAAAGAAAGCGTGTTTAGTGGAGGAAGAGCCATGAACAGAGTGGCGCTGGCCTGTCATACAGTGCTGGCGGTTGTTCTCGCATTATCTTATTTTCTTGAGGTGGTAAAGGGTGACAGGACGATAGGATATTATCTGATTTTTTTGCTTTTGGCGGCAGGACCGGTAATCTTTGAGTTTGTGATGTATAAGAGGAATCCGGAAGATGTCAGGCTGAAATATGCCATCGGTATTACATATACGGTATTTTACATTTTTGTGGTGTTCACGACTGTCAACATGATCGCGTTCACATTTATCATTCCGATCTATACGGTTTTGATCCTTTATTCGGATCTGAGACTATGTGTGAGCGTGTCGGGTGTTGGATTCCTTGTCAATGTGATATTTTTGATCTGGCAGGGGATACAGGGGAATATTGACGCGGCGGATTCTGCTACTTATGAGATACGGCTTTTCCTGCTTCTGCTTATAGGTATCTTTATCTGTCTTTCCACGAAAACGCTGGATCGGATTAATAAAGAAAAGCTCGGAGAGTTAAATAAGGAAAAAGACAATGTATCGGAGTTGCTGGAGCGGGTGATGAGCGTTTCAGGAAAGATGTCCGAAGGTATCATCGATGTGGTAGAACAGATGAAGGAACTTGGCAGTGCGGTATCCGAGACCAGAAACGCGATGCAGGAGGTTTCAGCGGGAACCAATGACGCGGCGGAATCTGTGCAGAACCAGTTGGGGAAGACGGAAGAGATCCAGAACCATATCGAGCAGATGAACGATGTGATGGATTCCATTTCCAACAGCATGGAGGAGGCCAAGGGAAATGTGCGCCTTGGACAGGAAAACGTAGATACGCTGACAAAACAGATGGGGGTTTCCGAGAAAGCCGGCAGGGAAGTGGTGGAAGATATGAAGGCGTTGGAAGAATATACTTCCAACATGCAGTCCATCATCGATCTGATCACTAACGTGGCCAGTCAGACCAGCCTGCTTTCTCTAAATGCGAGTATTGAGGCGGCCCGTGCGGGAGAAGCCGGCAGGGGCTTTGCGGTGGTGGCATCGGAGATCTCTAATCTGGCGAACCAGACACAGAGCGCTACGGTCAACATCACGGATGTGATCCATAGTGTTTCAGAGAAGCTGGGTATAGCCATGGATGCTGTGGAGCAGTTGATGGTAAGCAATGAGAAGCAGAGCGAATCTGCCACGGCGGCGGCTGACAGCTTTGAGAAGATTGCGGACAGTACAAATCAGGTAGATGAGCAGAACAGGCGCCTTAATCAGGCGATGGAACAGCTTGCGGCGGCCAACGGCGTCATCGTTGAGAGTATACAGACGATTTCGGCAATCATGCAGGAAGTCTCCGCACATTCACAGGAAACGTATTCGGTGAGTGACAGAAATACTAAGATTGTGGCGGAAGTAGAGCGGCTGGTGGAGGATCTGAGCGACCAGGCGAAACTGCTCAATCAGAACGGGTAATTTAGGCGTATCTATGGAAATAAAATATATATGATTATAGGAATGATTAATGGAGGGTCAGGTATGGGAATTATGACAAGGTTTAAGGACATTATGGCGGCGAATGTAAATGCGCTTTTGGACAAGGCGGAAGATCCGGAGAAGATGATCGATCAGTATCTGCGGAACTTAGAGTCCGACTTCGCCAAAGTGAAAGCGGAGACGGCTTCCATCATGGCGGAGGAAAAGTCGGCCAGAAGAAAACTTGACGAGTGCCAGGAAGAGATTGCCAAGATGGGCGAGTATGCCAAGAAGGCAGTGGCGGCAGGGAATGATAATGATGCACGCCGTTTCCTGGAGAAAAAGAGCGAGCTGACGCAGAAGCAGGAGGTTCTTGCCAAGAACTATGAATTGGCAAAAGCTAATTCGGAGAAGATGAGGCAGATGCATGATAAGCTGGAAAGTGATATCCAGGCTATGAAGAACAAGCGCGACATGCTGAAAGCCAAGGTTAAAGTGGCGGAAACACAGAAGAAGATCAATGAGATGGGTTCCGGGATGGAAAGCGCCGGTAATAATGCAGCAGCCTTTGAGAGAATGGAAGAGAAGGTCAACAGGATGCTGGATGAGGCGGATGCCATAGGGGAATTAAACAGTTCCAGCGCTGACGAGGATATTGACGATCTGGCGGCGAAGTATGACAGTACAGGGACGAGCACTGCAGTGGATGACGAACTGGCGGCCTTGAAGGCAGAGATGGGTATGTAAATACGGCTGTGAAGATAAGATAATCTATGTATCTTGTGGAGTGGAGGAAAAGATGGGATTTTTTAAGAATCAGTTTTCCAGTGTGATAGAGTGGAATGAGACCAGGGAAGATGTTTTGTTCTATAAATTTCAGAGTCAGGAGATCAAGAAGGGCTCCCGGCTGATCATCCGTCCCGGACAGGATGCCATATTCCTGTACAATGGGCGCGTGGAAGGTATTTTTGAGGAGGAAGGGGATTACGATATCGAATCAGATATCATTCCGTTCCTGACCACCCTTAAGAGTTTTAAATTTGGGTTCAGTACGCCTCTTCGGGCGGAAGTGCTCTTTATCAATACCAAGGAGCTGCTGGTCAAATGGGGCACCAAGAACGCCATCAACCTGCAGGCACCGGGGCTTCCGGGCGGTATGCCCATCCGGGCTTTCGGTACTTTTAACTGTAAGATCGTGGAACATGATGTGGTGATCGAAAAGCTGGCGGGTATCCGTCAGGTGTATACGGTGGAAGATGTGAAGGAGCGAATTATCGCGAGCCTCGATCAGCTGCTCATGGGATGGATCAGCAGGGAAGGCCGGGATATGTTCAATCTGCAGGCGGATGCCAGAAATATCGCCAAAGGCATTGAGGGTGATCTTGATATGGATATGCGCAAGATCGGTATTGGCATCACGGATTTTGTGATCGAAAGCTTCTCTTATCCGGAAGAGATCAAGAAGATGCAGGAGAAGGCGGCAGCCCAGTCCATGGTGGGCGATGTGGGCAGATATACCCAGATGGCGGCGGCGGATGCTATGGGCAAAGGCGGCAGCGGCGGTCATATGGCAGCGGACATGGTCGGTTTGCAGATGGGGATGGCCATGGGACAGCAGATGGTCAATCAGATGAATTTAGGCGGCAATACAAGCACTGGCCAGGCACAGCAGGCGGCAGCAGGCGCCGGTACAGGAGCAGGGCCGAAGTTCTGTCCAAACTGCGGCACACCGACAACGGGTTCCAAATTCTGCGGGAATTGTGGTAACCAGTTGTATTGATGGCTGCAGGAGAGGATTAGGCAGAGAGTGTCTTGCAGATAGGTTTATAGGTATTTGCAAGAAGGATTTAGAAAGAGGAATTGAGAAAAGCAGATAACAGTCTGCTCTGAGGTTTAAGAAATAATGAGTATATATGATACACTGAATGAGAGACAGAAGCAGGCTGTCATGCAGACACAGGGGCCGGTCCTGATCTTAGCGGGGGCCGGTTCCGGCAAAACAAGAGTGCTGACACACAGGGTGGCATACCTGATCGACAGAGAGGGCGTGGCGC
>CAYUKT010000220.1:0-4740 GCA_964445285.1 uncultured Bacteroides sp.
CTGCGGGAGTGAAAAAAGAAAGTCTTTCGTTTTTAATATCTACAAGGTATTCTGCCATCTTTTCATACTCCCCTCTTTAATTTTTCAGTTTCGGATCAAAGGCATCCCTTAACCCATCACCAAACAAGTTAAAGCTCAGAATGATCAAGCTGATCAAAAGAGCCGGAATAAACAGCAGATACGGGTATGTCTGCATACCGTTGATCGCATCGCTGGCCAGACTGCCCAGGGAAGGAAGCGGCACTGCCACACCCATGCCCAGGAAACTCAAGAAACTCTCCGTAAAAATAGAGGAAGGAATCTGCAGAGTTGTGGTTACGATCAAAGTACCGATACAGTTAGTCAGCAGGTGCTTCTTGATGATCCTGCCGTTGCTTACACCCAAAGCTCTCGCCGCCGTCACATACTCGCTCTCTTTGAGCATCAGTACCTGGCTTCGCACCATTCTCGCCATACCCACCCAGTAGAGCAGGGCAAACACGATAAAGATACTGATCAGGTTCTCACCTACCACATTGACCCAATGGAATCCCGGCACGTTTTCGGCCAGGTTTGTCAACGGAGCCTTTAAAGAAAAGGATAACAGTACAATCAAAAGGATATCCGGTATCGTATATATGATATCTACGATACGCATCATCACCAAATCTACCGTGCCGCCAAAGAAAGCTGCAATGGAACCATAAGCGGAGCCGATGACCAGGATAATGGCCGTAGCGATCAGTCCTACCAACAGGGAAATACGGCTTCCCATCATCACACGGATCGCATAGTCACGCCCCATCTTATCGGTGCCAAAGATGTGTGGAAATACGCTCTCGCCCGCATCGATCCTGGCCTGCTCTTCCTGGGAATACTCCATGGGCGCCAGATTGTTGGCTCCCTTAATCTGTTCCTTATAGGTGTAAGGATAAAATGCCGGAACAATAAAGGAGAATATCATGACCAGAATGATCACCACCAGAGAGACCATGGCCACTTTATTTTTCCGAAGGCGTCTGAAACCATCTTTCCAGAATCCTACACTCTCGCGCATGATGACCTGGCTCTGTTTCTCCTCCTCCGTTGCCGGCAGGAAATCTTCCGGCTTGAGTTTTAACTGAAAACTTAAAGGATTTTCTTTCATTTTCGTATCATGCCTTTCTTAAATATCTGTACAATATGCCTACCGTTTTAACCCCTATTTTAACTTGATCCGAGGATCCACAATCTTATAGACGATATCCACAACCACGTTCATGATAATAACTAAAGTTGCAAGGAAAATCGTGGTGCCCATGATAAGTGTATAGTCACGTCCATTGATCGCCTTGATAAACTCGCCGCCAAGACCAGGAATTACGAATATCTTCTCTACCACGAAACTTCCTGTGATGGTGTAGGCAAGCATCGGTCCCACATAAGTGACAACCGGCAGGATCGCATTACGCAATGCATGTTTAAATAAAATCTTGCCGCCGGCAAGTCCCTTGGCACGGGCTGTCCGCATATAATCCTGTCCCAGCACATCCAGCATGGAAGAACGCATCAACCGCATAATATATGCCGTTGGGTAGAAGGAAAGCGCTATCACCGGCATGATATAATGCTTCGCCGTCTCTAAACCCATCGTTGGCAGGATTCCCAGCTTTACACCGAAGAAATACATCAGTACCGTACAGATTACGAAACTTGGCACCGCGATACCGCAGGTAGCCACCACGCTGATCACACTATCCATCGCCTTTCCGCGCTTCAAAGCCGCCACACATCCAAGGGGAATTCCCAGTGTCAGAGCCACCAGGACGGAAAGACCGCCCACTCTTGCCGATACCGGGAATTTCATGGAAATAATGGACATGACCGTACGGCCTCTCTGCTTTAAGCTGTCACCGAAATCCCCATGTGCCGCAGATGTAACATAATTTAAGTATCGCTGGAACATTGGCTTATCCAGGCCATATTTCGCTTCCAGCGCCGCCTGTGCCTGAGGGCTGATCGCTTTTTCCGATAAGAAGGGGCCTCCCGGCACCAGATTCATGAGGAAAAAGGTGAGTGTGGCAACCGCCCAGATCGTCACGATCGCCAGTAAGATTCTCTTTACAATGTACTTCGCCATGCTAAAACATCCTTTCTAACAATTTCGCGCGCCGCCGTTTCGCCGCGCCCGCCGCCTTTACCGCTACTTACTGCCTGCCGTTTTCTGTCCGATCTTCATGGTAAGACCGATCCGCTTTTTGGCAAGGTCTACCGTCAGCACCTGCACGTCCACCACATCGCCGACACTGACCGCCTCCAAGGGGTGTTTGATATACTTGTCCGTGATCTGGGAAATATGTACCAGTCCGTCCTGGTGCACCCCGATATCCACGAACACACCGAAATCAATCACGTTGCGTACCGTTCCTTTTAAGATCATGCCGGGTTTTAAATCTTTCATATCCAGCACATCACTCCGAAGGATCGGTGCAGGCATATCGTCACGGGGATCCCTGGCCGGCTTCTCAAGCTCTGTCAAAATGTCCATCAGCGTGATCTCACCGATACCAAGCTCCTCCGCAAGTTTCTTTTTGTCTTTGATCTTCTTCGCCAGACTGCTTACCGCAGCTTCTTTTGTATCCTGTGCTGCCACATTATTGACATTAATGTCATTTTCCTGCACTTCCAGATTCATATTGCCCATGGCCGCTGCAAGCGCCTTACCCATGGCTGTATTGGTATTGCGGATGACAATCTTTGACTGGCGGGGCTTCTTTTCCTTCACAGGAGCTGCTTTTTTTGCTGTCTGCTTCTGCGCTGCCGCCTTCTTCTGGGCCTCTCTCACATCTTCCATGGTAAGGCCGAGCTTCTCTAACAATTTCTCTGCCGCCTCATAGGATTCCGGATGGACACTGGTGGCATCCAACGGATTATCACCATCCGTGATACGCATAAAGCCTGCACACTGCTCATAAGCTTTCGGCCCCAGTTTTGCCACTTTCAGAAGCTGCGCACGATTTTTAAAACGACCGTTGGTCTCCCGGTAATCCACGATATTCCTAGCGATCACCTTAGTCACGCCGGACACATATTCGAGAAGGGATGCGGAAGCCGTGTTCAAATCCACACCGACACGGTTCACGCTGTCCTCCACCACGCCGCCGAGAGCCTCGCTCAACTTCTTCTGATTCATATCATGCTGATATTGTCCCACACCGATAGACTTCGGATCGATCTTCACAAGCTCCGCAAGCGGATCCTGTAATCTTCTTGCAATAGACGCCGCACTCCTCTGACCCACATCGAAATTCGGAAATTCCTCCGTAGCCAGCTTGCTGGCAGAATAGACAGACGCCCCTGCTTCATTGACGATCACGTACTGCACCGGTACATCCAACTCTTTGATCAGTTCCACAATCACCTGCTCGGATTCCCTCGATGCTGTGCCGTTACCCACAGAAATCAAAGATACATTATATTTTTTGATCAGTTTCTTCAGTTCCGCCTTGGCCTGCTCCACTTTGTTCTGAGGGGCCGTAGGATAGATTACCTTGGTGTCGAGTACCTTGCCGGTCTCATCCACCACCGCCAGTTTACATCCCGTACGGAAAGCCGGATCCCAGCCAAGAACCACCTTACCTTTGATGGGCGGCTGTAAGAGCAGCTGCTCTAAATTCTTGCCGAATACGGAAATGGCACCATCTTCCGCCTTCTCCGTCAGGTCATTCCTGATCTCCCGCTCAATGGCCGGCGCGATCAGCCTGTCATAACTGTCGGCTATCGTCTCCTCTAAAAGAGGTGATGTGACAGGATTGTCATTTTTAATCGTCTTCGTCCGCAGGAACTGTAAAATACGCTCCCTGGGAGCTTCCACCTTCACCGTCAGGAATTTTTCATTCTCCCCGCGGTTGATCGCCAGCGTCCTATGACCGGCCACCTTACTAATAGGCTCCTCATACTGATAGTACATCTCATAGACGCTCTCCGCCTTCTCATCCCTGGCCGTGCTTGTAAGACTGCCTTCCTTCATGGTGATGTCACGGATATAGATACGATAATCCGCCTCATCAGAGATCATCTCCGCAATGATATCCTTCGCGCCCTGTACCGCTTCCTCCACAGTCTTCACTGCTTTAGCCGCATCTTCATCCTCATGGACATATTTGACAGCTTCTTCCTCAATGGGAGCCGCAGTCTCCTGGGCCAGGATAAACTCTGCCAGACCGTCAAGCCCCTTCTCCTTCGCCACACTGGCGCGGGTCTTTCTCTTGGGCCGGTAAGGACGATATAAATCCTCTACCACTACCATGGTTTCTGCTGCCACGATCTTCTCTTTTAACTCGTCCGTCAGTTTACCCTGCTCCTCTATGCTCTTTAATACCTGTTCTTTCTTCTCTTCCAGATTGCGCAGATAAGTCAATCTCTCATGAAGGTCTCTCAAGACCTCATCATTCAAAGAGCCGGTGGCCTCTTTCCGGTAACGGGCGATAAAGGGAATCGTGTTGCCCTCATCGATCAGATTTACCGCAGCCTCCACCTGCCATTTTTCTACTTTCAGTTCTTCTTTTAATTTGAGAATAATATCCATAACCTAACTCCGATTTGTTCTTTATAGTTCAGTGCTCTGCTGTGCTAAAGTGTTAATGTATGCCAAATACTCAGGCATATCTTTGGGATGCTCTATGAATAGAAACAAGCGCACAATGCCCGCATTTTTACACTAACGTTAATATTATACAGGATTTCTGCCAAAGCCGCAACTCCCTAAAATTTAACATTTTC
>CAYUKT010000221.1:0-4721 GCA_964445285.1 uncultured Bacteroides sp.
AGGATGCCAAGTAAAGTTTCCTTTACTTGGCATTATTATGAAAAAGTTTTAAATTTATCAGCTAACTTTGTTGTAATCGTTTCTGTGTTGTATCTTATGGTATTAGTATACGTGGCAGAAATGTATAAAAAATGTTAGTGAAGTGAATTTTTTTAAAATTAAATATGAACAATTTATGAACAGCAGGGGTATTCTGCCAAATGTAATGCTGAACGAAACGGATTACGGATGGGCGAAAAGGGAGCTGCTACAAAATATACCCTAAAAACTGCAGAATATGCCAATAGTATAGACATTGCATTGGTTATTTAGGTACAATACAATTAAATTGTGTATGCTGTGGACAGCCGTAAAGGAGCAACTCAGCGATCTCATGAATTTTGCGAGATTTGCTTCGCAAACTCGGTATAAGAATTTCCTATACCATAAAATATATGAAAGAGGAGAAGCAGATGAGTAAGGCAGAAAAGAGCAGTTTTTGGGGAAGTATCAAAGGAAACATCATTTCTTATGTGGCATTGTGTACTGTGGTCATTATAGCAGTAACGGCTACGCTTAACAGCGTTGTGATGAGAAATGTACTGATCACAGATGGTCACAGCACATTGATGAGGGAGGCGGAGAATACCGGTGAACTGATTGACGAGTGGCTTGTCAGGCAGGCATATATTGTTGGTACGATGAAGAGCGGACTCGAAACGATGAACCGGGATGACATGGAATCGGTCATGGATTATCTGGAGGCGAACCTTTCCCAGAATCAGGATGCTCTGATGTATTATTGCTGCTTTGGTTACGATGGCGGCGTGTTCCCGGCAGACCATTCTTCTCTGGATCTGGATCCCAGCACAAGGGGCTGGTGGAAGGATGCGGTAGGGACAGGAGGGTTGATCTATACTGAGCCTTATACGGACTTTGCGACAGGGCAGATGATTGTTTCCATAGCGGAGCCCTTTATGATGGACGGCGAGCAGGCAGTGGTCCTTGCGGATATCACCATTGACAGCCTGATTGAGATGGTACAGGGCATGGGAGCGGATGAAAGTGTGCAGACTTTCCTTCTGGCTGCAGATAACAGTGTGATTACGCATGAAAATGAGGAATATCTGCCCAAAGAAGAGGGTAATACGATTTTATCCGAGGTGCTTACTGTTGATCTTGACAGGGAGGATGTATCTACCTTTCAGGATTATGACGGCGTATCCAAATATTTGGCCGTACGGGAAGTGAAAACAACAGGCTGGCAGATTGGAATCACACAGCCGGTCTCTGTGATCAGCCGTGAAGTCAGGAATAGTATCATGTTCCCTCTGGTGGTGGATATCATCCTTCTGGCGGTGTTTATTATCCTGTTAAACATTGTGGTGAATCGTCTCTTAAAACCCATGGCGGAAATGAAAGCATTTATTAAAGATAAAGTGATCGGTGCGAAAAACTGTGCGGCGGAGAAAAAAGAGGTCAGAGAGATCAGTTATCTGATTGGGGAGCTGGAGAGCAGAGTGGTTTCGACCATACAGAAGACGCAGCAGGAAACCGGACTCATCAGAAATATGATATTCGAAACAGACGGTCATGTGTCGGATATGAACGGGAATATTATGGAAATCAGTGCAGTCATGGAGGAAACGGGGGCAAGCGTGGCAACGCAGACAGCCAGTATCAGCGATATTGATGCGAATTGTCAACAGGTTGCCCAAGATATGGATGAGTTGCTCAGAAATACGCAGACTATCAGCGAGCGCGCAAATGAGATTATTATGCGTGTGGAGCAGATGGTTCCCGAATTGCTTGATGATAAGAAAAATGCCATTAACATTACGATGGACAGTAAGAAGAACCTTGAAAGTGCAATGGAGGAGACAAAGGAGATTGGAAAGATTGTGGAAGTATCTGAGGCAATCAGCGCCATTGCGGGGCAGACGAACTTACTGGCACTCAATGCTTCCATAGAGGCGGCAAGGGCGGGAGAAGCCGGAAAAGGTTTCGCCGTGGTGGCAGAGGAGATTAAGAACTTAAGCAATACTACCGGAAATGAGATCGAAAAAGTAAATAAATTGGTTGGCAGGGTTATGGCAAGTGTGAATAAACTTTCGAATGCAAGCAACAAGATCATTACTTTCCTGGATGAGATCGTATTAAAAGACTACGATAAGCTGGAAACACTTGCAGGCAGTTATAAAGAAGATGCTCAATATTATGTGGAAGTGAGCAACGTATTGGGAACGCATATTGAGAATTTAAGTGCATCCGTTACCAATATCAATGAAATCATAGATACGATTGATGTTTCCCAGAAGGAACTGGATGAAGCTGTTCAGTCGGTCAATGGAAACCTGCAGATGATTACGAGTACGAGTGAAAATGTCTCTGAGGAGACAAAGAATATTATGGAAAGTATTACCTCTTTACAGGAAACAGTGGGACAGTTTAACTTATAACTGTCCCAGCCGTTCCTTATTGTTTTGACAACACTAAGAAGCTTTGTTCGCCAAATACCATCCCACTCAATGGCATCAGTTTTAAATACAAACGGACAATCCAGGCGGCCTGCGGTAATGCACTTTTTGTTGTATACGGCAAAAATTTGGGAATGCATTTTTTGACTCGATATCCAATTAATTCTGCCGCTTCGATCAGCGCTTTATCTGTGATTGGTGTAATATGATCATAAAAATCCCAATATTTTCCGCCCACGTATCTGATATTGGGCGTTAAAATCCATACTTCCCCGCCTTTCTCAAGCAGGGAATATTCTGTTTCTAACAACCTGGTGATGCTGTCCTTGGGAATATGTTCCAGAAAATTGCTCATAAAAAAGAGCGATACGCTCCCTTCTTTAAAATGCGTAGAAAGATTTTCTATATTATCAGTAAATGCAGTTATATCTTCATTTGCATATTTTTTAACATCAGGATTAACGTCTATTGCATACTTTTTGCAATTATAATCTATGTTGTTGATAAAATCGCAATACCCTGCAGCAACATCTACTACAGTCGTATACTCCGTTCTCTGTGTAATTGAGGCAAAGTATTTACAGATTTCTCTCCACATTGCCCTTTTTCGTTGTTTGTCTTTGTCTTTAAACCGGTTATCATATAATTTCTGTACATCAGAACCCATGTTTGAATATCCTCCTTTACCAGCAAATTGGCTATCAGCAGCGGCTCTTGTTAATCCATAGATTATCTTTTGCGGGAAAACCAGCTTCGCTTAATGCATAAGAGATACCAGTGCAGATAATGAGGCATCCATTTCCACATATGAAAATTTGACTCCCCTTCTTCGCGTTCAAACCATTTTGACGGGACTTCCGTTATTTTATATCCTGCCAGAAATGCCTTGACTGTAATCTCCAATCCAATCTCGAATCCGCCGGTACTCTCTATTTCAATATTGTTCAGCATTTCTCTTCGATACAACTTAAAACTGTTTGTCACATCATGCGTGGGAATCCGTGTTAGGAAATGCAATGATATGCCGGCAGTCCGTGAGAGCAGGCTCTTCAGGAAAGGAGCACCGCTTTGTACGCCGCCCCGCATATAGCGCGAACCGCACACCAGGTCATATCCTTCTTCCATTTTTTGACACATAGTGTCGACAACGTCCAATTTATCTGATGAATCGGCCATCATTACCAGTACCATGTCATTCGTTGCGGTTTGCATCCCTACTTTGATTGCGTTGAGTGCACCTCTGCCAATGTCATTTTTCACCAGATGGATCTCAAATGGATAATTGTCTTTATTTTCTTTTACAACCGGTACAGTCGTATCCTCGTCAAAATCATATACGACCAGTACCTTTTTTGATGTTTTGATTTCTTCCTGTATTTCACAAAATAATTTCAGGATGCCCTGGTCTTCATTATATACAGGAACCACAATATCCAGCATTTTCCACCTGCTTTCGATAAAACCGCTTTAAATATTTCCCAGATCGATCTGCTTACAGATCCAGGGAATCACTTCGTCTAACGTTGTACTCAAATCCGTTTTCGCTTCAAAGGCCAAAAGATCCTTGGCCTTTTGCACAGATGGCACTCTTTTCTGTACATCATATTCATAGGCAGGATCTGATACGAATGTCAAAGGTTTGTCCCCTTGTATCTTTTTCCAGATCAGAGTTGCCAATTCCTTTACGGTTGTTGAATCTGCGATTGATAGATTAAAGTCTTCATTAATTGCAGCTTCTTTTTCTACACATAATCGGATGCCTGTTGCCAGATCACCACCATATGTATAATGACGGATCTGTTCACCGCTTCCAAGAATATGGAGCGGGTCCTGGCCCTTATATACTTTCTGGACCAGATCCGGAACCACATGACTCATGGCAAGCTTCACATTTCCGGACATGATTTCCTTTTCGTTTTTGGCCCGCTGTTCACCGGTGCCAACACAGTTAAAGGGACGAATGATTGTATAGGGAAGTTTATACTGTTCCCAGGCGCCTTTAGCAAAATATTCGCAGGCTAATTTTTGGAAGCCATATGTGGAAAGGGGCGGCGGGCATTGAAGCTCGAAGCCTTCTTTGCTGGGATATTCGTGGCAGCATTCAAAAACCATGGAAGAGGAAAGTACATTGATCTTTTCCAGGTGTTTATGCTCATGTGCCCAGATCGCTGCATCAAAAGTAGATGCGATTATGCGCTCGTTTTCCGCAAGCAGGTCGTAAGCATATGTGTGGAAGTATGTTATGCCACCGATCATGGCGGCAAT
>CAYUKT010000222.1:0-1735 GCA_964445285.1 uncultured Bacteroides sp.
TGTTAGTTCTTTTGGGGAATCTTGTGGGAGATCTGGTAATGGTGCTGACAGCGCAGGATCTGGTGATGGCACTGTCAGGACCGGCGGTTTCCACGCTGGCGGCAGGAAACGGCGTGATCCTGATCGCATATCTGATCGGGGCAGCGGCGGCATATGGAAGGATGAGCAGGGGTAGTGTGGTGTATCTTCCGTCCACACAGCATTGAGCGGGCGGCTGTCCGGGAGAATCATGGCAGTGTAGTTGGAATCAAGGCAGCACGTGCCTTCGCAAAAAAAAGATCCGGCATGGAGGGAAAAAATGGGTAAAATAATCGAAGCAGAAAAAGTAGGATATATTTATCAGTCTAAATATCAGAAAACAAAGGCTCTTACAGAGGTGAGCTGTTCTTTTGAGCAGGGCAGGGTGTATGCAATCACAGGTAAGTCCGGCAGCGGGAAGAGTACCTTTCTTTCCCTTCTGGCGGGACTTGATGTACCCACGGAGGGGAAACTTTACATAGACGGCAAGGATATCCGGGAGATGGACAGGGATAACTATCGGATGAACCGTGCTTCCGTGATCTATCAGGCATTTCATCTCTTCCCGCTCCTTACAGTGCTGGAAAACGTGATGTTTCCCATGCAGTTACAGCACGTGCCTAAGAAAGAGGCGAAAGAGCGGGCGCAGGAATTTCTTGGGAAGGTGGGGCTGCCGGACAGTCTGTACGGGAAGATGCCCAATATGATCAGCGGCGGGGAACAGCAGAGGGTGGCGATCGCCAGGGCTATGGCATCCGGCGGACAGATCCTTCTGGCGGACGAGCCTACCGGAAATCTGGACAGCCAGAACGAGAAGGTGATCGTGGATCTGCTGTGTAAAATGGCTCATGAGGAGAATTATGCGGTGATCGTGGTCACTCACAATCAGAAGGTGGCCGAGGCGGCGGATGTGGTCTATGGCATGTTGGACGGTGCGCTGGAGGTGGTACGCGAATGAAAAACAGTTTAAGACAGATGGCGCGCACGCCTGTGCGGACAGTCCTTTTTCTGGTTTTAATGGTCGTTGCGGCGCTTCTTTTGACCCTTGGCACCTGTATCTGGCTGAAAGGGAACAGGACCATGGCGCAGTATGAGGACCGCTTTATGACCATCGGGACGGTGCGGCAGGTTCCGGATTCTTTTGAGCAGACACTGCAGTGGAATGCGGAGACCAAGGATTATGATGTGAGGAAATATGCGCAGTATAGTTCCTATTATACGCCGGAGGATATGCTCTTTAAGGAGGCGGAGTATATTGCCGGTCCGGAGCAGAGGGCTTTCTATATTTCTTATGGGCCGGAGTATCTGATGTATAGCGTGAGTTTGAATCCTTCTGCGCTGTCGAAAGGTTCCCTGATCGCAGAATTTTCTCCCATGGAGGATTGTATGCCCGATGAAACGGTGAAGATAAAGATCACGAAGGTGATCGGCGGAGACCAGAGGATGGAGGGCGTGGTAGACAATTTCTGCGACCACATGAATCCGAATCCGGAGATGCTGTATCAGGATAAGACTTATGTTGCCATTTTAAATACTTATCTGTACATACACGGCAGCATGTATGATGAACTGATGAAATCAAAAAATGAGGTACATATTGGTCTGGAATATATACCGGGTTCCCTGGAAACGGGATTATGTCTGCCGGATGGGAGCTTTCCTGAGGATCCCTTCCGGGGCGGGCAGGAGATCTTCGAGGTTACCGATGGCTTTTACG
>CAYUKT010000222.1:1835-4717 GCA_964445285.1 uncultured Bacteroides sp.
GTACGGGACGGATAAGCTGGAAATCACTTTTTATGATATGGGATATTCCCAGTTGAAGGCGGGCATTGATAATATGAAAAAGATTTCCCTGTGTCTGTTTGCGGCGGGCATGGTGCTGACCGTGCTTCTGTTGTTGTTCTTCAGCCATCTGTTTATCACCGGGCAGGCCCAGCGGACGGCTGTCGAGCGGTCTCTCGGCATGCGGGCGGCCCAGTGCAGATGGTCCATGCTGTCGGGATTTGCCCTGCTGGTGATCATCGGGGCTGTCATCGGTTCGGCGGCGGGCGTGAGGATTTCCGGCAATATCTCTGTGGTCAATGCCGGGGAAAGTTATTATGAGACCACGTATACGGTCGGATTGACCAATGCGGACAATGAAATTGTGGTGGAGGAGGCGGCAGACAGCGTAAGTCCGGCGCTTTGGAGTACTCTGTTTATTGCGGCGGCAGGCGTGGGGATCGCCTGGGTGAAGATGGACAGGAGTCTTAGACGGGAGCCGATGCAGTTATTGTCTAAGAGACAGGAAGAGTGAGATGATCACTTCCGGCATTGCCTGTGAAAAGTAGCCCAGCATGCAGCACGTAGAAATTCACGTAGAAATTCAAGTGCAAAAAAAGCTAGTATTTTCCACGGCTATATGCTATAATATCTCGATGACTGTGGCTGGAAACGTCATGTGCCGTGAGAGGGCACGGGAAGAGACGTTTTAAAAATAAGAAGATATATGTTGCAGAGGAATTGAAGGAGGAACTTACTAGAATGAGTTTACAGGTGGAGAAACTGGAAAAGAACATGGCAAAACTTACCATTGAGGCTGGCGCAGATGAACTGGAGAAGGCGATTGAGAAGGCTTACCAGAAGCAGAAGAATAAGATCAGTATCCCTGGTTTCAGAAAGGGTAAGGTTCCCCGCCAGATGGTGGAGAAAATGTACGGCAAAGAGGTGTTTTATGAGGATGCGGCCAATGAGCTGATCCCGGACGCTTATGATAAAGCGCTGGACGAGTGCGAGGAGGATATCGTGTCTTCCCCGAAGATCGAGGTGGTGCAGATTGAGGCTGGCAAGCCTTTTATCTTCACAGCCACCGTTGCCCTGAAACCGGAAGTAAAGCTGGGCAAGTATAAGGGTGTGAAAGTCGATAAGATCGACACGGAAGTGACGGATGAGGAGGTTGACGCACAGATCAACAAAGAGCGCGAGAACAATGCCAGAACGATCGTGGTAGAAGACCGTCCGGTGAAAGATGGGGATATGACCAAGCTGGATTTCGAAGGATTCGTGGATGGAGAGGCATTTGAAGGCGGCAAAGGTGAGGATTATCCGCTGACCATTGGTTCCGGCGCTTTCATTCCTGGATTTGAGGAACAGCTTGTGGGTGCCGAGATTGGTAAGGAAGTGGAAGTAAAGGTAACATTTCCGGAGGATTATCAGGCGGAAAACCTGCAGGGTAAAGAAGCGGTCTTTCAGTGTACAGTCAAGGAGATCAAAGAGAAGGAACTTCCTGAACTGGATGACGAATTCGCCAGCGAAGTGTCTGAGTTTGAGACCATGGCCGAGTACCGTGAGGATGTGAAGAAGAACCTGGCGGAGAAGAAAGAGAAAGACGCGAAGAATGCCAAGGAAGAGGCGGCGATCAAGGCGGTGGTCGAGGCTTCCGAGATGGAGATTCCTGATGCAATGCTTGAGAGCCAGCAGAAACAGATGGTGGATGAGTTTGCACAGCGGATTACCATGCAGGGTCTTTCCATGGAGCAGTATTTCCAGTTTACAGGCACCAACTACCAGAAGATGGTAGAGCAGGTGAAACCGCAGGCTTTAGAGCGCATCAAATCCAGATTGGTACTTGAGGCGGTTGTGAAGGCCGAGAACATCGAAGTGACAGAGGAAGATTACGAGAAAGAACTTGAGACCATGGCTGAGGTATATCAGATGGAGATTGCCAAGGTGAAGGATCTCATGGGGGATCGGGAAAAGAAAAATATCATGCAGGATCTGGCAGTCAGAAAAGCAGCTGATTTTATTACGGATCAGGCAAAGGAAAGCAAGGCAAAATAGAATGTAAGGTGGTATAATCT
The DNA here is from genome assembly GCA_964445285.1 of uncultured Bacteroides sp. GTDB lineage: Bacteria > Bacillota > Clostridia > Lachnospirales > Lachnospiraceae > UBA3282. Next base: position 3,911 of record CAYUKT010000222.1, read on the forward strand.
GACAGATGAAGATTTGCCACCTTATACTGAATGGAGGAATCATTATGGCTTTAATACCTTATGTCATTGAACAGACTTCTAAAGGAGAACGTTCTTACGATATTTATTCGAGATTGTTAAAAGAGAGAATTATTTTTCTGGGGGAGGAAGTTAACGATGCCAGCGCCAGTGTGATCGTGGCACAGCTTCTGTTCCTGGAATCAGAGGATCCGGAGAAGGACATCAGCCTGTATATCAACAGCCCCGGCGGTGTGATTACGGCCGGTATGGCAATTTATGATACGATGCAGTTTATTAAGTGTGATGTGTCTACGGTATGTATCGGCATGGCGGCCAGCATGGGTGCATTTTTGCTGGCGGGCGGTACCAAGGGCAAGAGAATGGCGCTTCCCAATGCGGAGATCATGATCCATCAGCCGGCGGGCGGTGCCCAGGGGCAGGCCACGGAGATTGAGATTACAGCCAAGCACATCCTGGCAACCAAGGAAAAGATGGCGAGGATCATGGCACAGAATACGGGGCAGGATTTTGAGGTGATCATGGCGGATACGGAGAGGGACAACTGGAAGAGCGCCGAGGAGGCGCTTGCCTATGGTCTGATCGACCGCATCATTACCAGTCATGCCAGCACTGAGAACAAAGAGTAATTGATTCCATTATAAGTAGAAAGGCATGGACAACTAAAATGGCGGGAAAGAATTCTGATGACAGAGTAAGATGTTCTTTTTGCAATAAGACGCAGGATCAGGTCAGGAAGATGATTGCCGGTCCGGCAGGTGTATATATCTGTGATGAATGTGTGGACAT
>CAYUKT010000223.1:0-4710 GCA_964445285.1 uncultured Bacteroides sp.
ATGCTGCTTGCTTGTTTTTGTATGCTTTAAACCAATATAACAGTATTCAATATAAGTATTTGCAATTTATTTACATTGTATTTATAGTAAAATCAGAAAAACCATTTAATCATGATTTATAAGAAGGAGACAATATGGCAAATACAACTCCAAAAGAAAACAGTATGGGAACCCAGAAAATGAACAGATTGATCCTATCTACCGGGATTCCCCTGATGGTCAGTCTGTTTATCAATTCCCTATATAATTTTGTGGATTCCATGTTTGTATCAAAAGTCTCAGAACAGGCGCTGACCGCGCTTTCTCTGGCTGCACCGGTACAAATGTTTGTATCTGCATTGGGTTTGGGTAATGCAGTGGGTTTAAATGCCGTGATTTCCAAAGCCCTGGGAGGAAAGGACGAAAGGCAGGTCCGGCGGGCAGCGGATGCAGCAATTTTTATTGCCCTTTGTTCCTGGGGTGTGATCAGCTTACTGTGCCTGTTGTTTGCAAAGCATTATTTTGTATGGCAGTCGGGCGGGGATGCGGTAATCGCCGCCTATGGCATCCAGTATTTGACAGTATGTATGTTGTTTTCCTTTGGGCAGATGGGCCAGTGGGTGTTTGACCGTTTTGTCATTGCGAGCGGGCGTTCCGGACTGTTTCTGTTTACTTTGTCCGCCGCTTCCATCACAAACCTGATTCTAGATCCGATTTTTATCTTTGGATTATTTGGCGTGCCACGTCTGGAAACATTAGGTGCCGCCATTGCTACGGTGATCGGGCAGACAGTGGGAATGTTTGCAGGTATTGTAATTAATCGTAAATGGAATCGTGAGATACCTTTTGGGTTCACACTTCGCCCGGACAAGAGAAGTGTTTTCCATATTTTGAAGGTTGGGTTTCCTTCTACGCTGGTACAGATTCTCACCTCTTTGGTGGGTATTTTGATGAACTCCATTTTAATTGCTTTTTCTTCCACTGCCGTGGCTGTCTATGGCATCTGTACACGCATCAATGCCGTTACAACGGTAGGCGTTCATGGAATTACCAATGGTCTGATTCCGATTGTGGCCTATAATTATGGGGCTGCGAACGGAAAACGGGTTTCTAGTGCGGTACGATGGTCGTTTCTGTACGGCATCCTGTTTTATCTTCCCTTTTTTGCAGTGTTGGAATCTGTTCCCATGTGGGTACTGCGCATTTTTGACGCATCGGACTATATGCTTCAGATCGGGGTCCCGGCGCTGCGTATATTAGCACAGGCATGGCTTATCGCGATTCCAGCGCTTGTCATCTCGGCAGGTCTGCAGGGATTATCCATGGGAATGAGCAGTATGATCCTGACCATGTCCAGGCAGGCGGTCCTGCCGTTGATCTTTGCGGGAATATTCAGCGGATTTGGAAATCTTAATCTTTTATGGTTGGGATTCATTCTTGCAGAGCTTTTGGGGCTGCCGTTTGCTGCCTGTTTTGGAAGAAAGGCTGTGGACAGATATGATGTTCTTTTTCTGTCCCCTTTTTCATAAAATTTAGCAAAGCAGTACATAAGGAACTGACAGGAAATGAGCAATAAGGCAACTTTGGAAAAGAAAATGGAACTTGCAAGATGCATCCGGGAAGAAAATCTGGGCAATCGGGTAAAAATCAGGCAGCGGGAACAGATTCTCTACGGCAAGAACACGCAGGTGCCATTGTATGACAAACGGTCATTTTCCGGTATCCATGAGGCGTTATCCTATGGGGAATCCCAGGAAAATGATGCCATGCCGGGTTCTTCCATGGGGAGTTTTAAATATCGTATGGTGCTTGCCGTGTTCCTGTTTGTGGGATTTTTGATCTGCGATACCAATGGCAGTAAGATTGGTGCCTACAGTACCGGGGAAGTATATGATATGATTCTTGCCGATACCTTCCATCTGTATGACGTGGGTGCAGATGAGAATCAAGTGCTTAAGGAACTTGCCGGGTTGCTTGATTTTGGGGATTAAATCCGATATACTAAGCTAAAACCCAAACAACAAGGAACCTTTACGACTATGAGAAAATTAGCATTAAGTGACGATATTCTGATGCAGGTGGAAAAGCCCGCCCGCTACATCGGCGGTGAGGTCAACTCAGTGATGAAAGACAAAGACCAGGTTGCCGTGCGCTTTGCCATGTGCTTTCCGGATGTCTATGAGATTGGTATGTCGCACTTGGGCATCCAGATTCTCTACAGCATGTTTAACAGCTGGGAGGACGTGTGGTGCGAACGGGTGTATTCTCCATGGACGGATTTAGACCAGATCATGCGCCGGGACCATATCCCCCTTTTCGGACTGGAATCCCAGGATCCCATACAGGAGATGGACTTTCTGGGCATCACGCTGCAATATGAAATGTGTTACACCAATATTCTGCAGATACTTGATCTTGCGCAGATTCCCCTTTTTGCCAAAGACCGGGACGCCTCCATGCCTATCGTGATCGGTGGCGGTCCCTGTGCCTATAATCCGGAACCGATTGCGGATTTTTTTGACCTGTTCTATATCGGGGAGGGTGAGACACAGTATCGTCCTCTTCTCGACTGGTATCTGGAAAACAAGAAAAACGGCGGTTCCCGTCTGGATTTCCTGAAAGGGGCCTCACAGATTCCGGGCATCTATGTCCCCCAGTTTTATGAAGAACTCTATCATACGGACGGCACCGTCAAAGGACGCAGGAAACTTTATGCCAAAGTGCCGGATACCATTCTCAAGGAAATCGTGATGGATGTCTCCCATACCTACTACCCGGACAAGCCGGTGGTTCCCTTTATCAAAGTTACCCAGGACAGGGTGGTGCTGGAGATTCAGCGCGGCTGTATCCGGGGCTGTCGTTTTTGTCAGGCTGGACAACTTTACCGGCCGGTCAGGGAGCGGGATGTGAAAACACTCAAAACCTGTGCCGTTCAAATGCTGACAAACACAGGCCACGAGGAAATCTCTTTAAGTTCCCTAAGTTCCAGTGATTATTCCCGTTTAAATGAACTTCTGGACTTTTTGATTGAGGATTGTGATAAAAAACATATCAATATCTCCCTGCCATCCCTGCGGATTGACGCTTTTTCCCTGGATGTGATGGGTAAAGTCCAAGATGTCAAGAAGAGCAGTCTGACCTTTGCCCCGGAAGCCGGCAGTCAGAGACTCCGGGATGTGATCAATAAAGGATTGACTGAAGAAGTGATTCTAAAAGGCGCCACTTTGGCCTTCGAAGGCGGCTGGACCAGGGTAAAACTCTATTTTATGCTGGGACTGCCCACCGAGACAGAGGAAGATATTCGCGGGATTGGAGAACTCTCCAATAAGATCGCGGCCGCCTTTTATGAAACCGTCCCCAAGGAGAAACGAGTAAACGGCAGAGTGCAGATTGTGACCAGCACATCCTTCTTCATCCCCAAACCTTTTACGCCTTTCCAGTGGGCATCCATGTGTACCAAAGAAGAATTTCTGGAAAAGGCCCACCAGACAAAACAGGGCATCATGGAACAGCTCAACCAAAAGAGCATCAAATACAACTGGCATGAGGCGGATGTAAGCGTTTTAGAAGGCGTTTTCGCCAGAGGCGACAGAAGAGTGGGACAGGCCATCCTTACCGCTTATAAACGGGGCTGTATGTTTGATTCCTGGAGTGAATCCTTCCACAATGACATCTGGCTTGAAAGTTTTGCCGACTGTGGTCTGGATATTGGATTCTATACCACCAGAAAGAGAGAAGACGATGAAATTTTCCCTTGGGATTTCATAGACTGCGGCGTTACCAGAGAGTTTTTACTGCGGGAGTGGAAAAATGCACAACAAAACGTTGTATCTCCCAACTGCAGGAGTCAATGTCAGGGATGTGGCGCAAGACGCTTTGGCGGCGGTGTGTGCTATGAGGAAGGAAACAAAGAGACATGAAGATCAGGATTAAATTTGCAAAATACGGTTCCATGAAATTTATCGGCCACCTGGATATGATGCGCTTTTTCCAGAAGGCCATACGGCGCGCTGGCATTGACATCCGCTACTCGGAAGGCTTTAGTCCCCACCAGATCATGTCCTTTGCCGCACCCCTCGGTGTAGGCATCGAGAGTCTTGGAGAGTATCTGGACATAGAAGTCCTCTCCATGAGCAGTACAGATGAATTGGTATCTGCCCTCAACCAGACAATGGTAGAAGGCGTACAGATTTTGGATGCCTGCATCCTTCCGGACACAGTCAAAAATGCCATGGCAAGCGTTGCCGCCGCTTCCTACCAGATTCATCTAAAAGAAGGAACCTTTCAAATACCTGACCTGGCAGAAGCAGTGGCAGCATTTTATGCACAGGAGCAGATTCCCTATACCAAGGAGACAAAAAAGAGTGTCATTGAAATGGACCTAAAGCAGGGTATTTATGAAATGCAGGCAGGCGAAACACAGGTATTAACAGATATCATGTCAGCGGCTGCAGCCGAGCTCATCACAAACCCGCTAGAGGAGCGCATGACCGTTCCATGTATCCGGATGACGGTAGATGCCAGCAGCAGCGGCAATATCAAACCAACGGTGGTATTTGAGAAATTCTGCGTCTTTGCAGGCTGCGAGATACCGACTTCCGCCATCCAGGTGACAAGGCTTGAGACCTATACAAACCTTGCCAAAGAGGGAGAGACAAGGCAGCTTGGACCGCTTCTTTTGCAAGAAAATAGCAAGAATGTATTCCTCAACCCCACATATTAAGAAAGGAA
>CAYUKT010000224.1:0-4707 GCA_964445285.1 uncultured Bacteroides sp.
GACTGGGGCTGTAAGATCAGTTCCTGGAAAGAATCTGTCTTGTCTTTCTCCTCCTCCAAAATCTGCCGCATCAACCTGCCGCCCATACCGGCACAGATCAGGGACCTGGCTTCTCCAATGTTATAGTTATGTAAACCATCTGACAATCTTGTCTCTATCTTGTCTGACAATCCCTGCTTTACTACATGTTCTCTCGCGGCGTTAAGCGGGCCTTTTCGCACATCCATGGCCAGAACGCCTGGACTGATGCCCTGCTTTACCAGATAGATGGAAACATATCCGTGATCGCATCCCACATCGCAGACACGGTTTCCTCTGGTCACCATATCGGCTACTGTCTGCAATCTCTTCGATAACATCCCTGGCCGCATCAGTCCAGATAATCCTTTAATTTACGGCTTCGGCTGGGGTGACGCAGCTTCCGCAGCGCCTTGGCCTCGATCTGCCTGATTCTCTCACGGGTTACATTAAATTCTTTGCCCACTTCCTCAAGCGTCCGCGCCCGTCCGTCATCCAACCCGAACCGCAGCCTCAACACCTTCTGTTCCCGCTCGGTCAGGGTGCCAAGCACCTCCACCAACTGTTCCTTTAATAAAGTAAAAGCAGCGGCATCCGCGGGCACCGGCACATTGTCATCCTGAATGAAGTCGCCCAGATGGCTGTCTTCCTCCTCGCCGATCGGCGTCTCTAAGGATACCGGTTCCTGCGATATCTTCAGGATCTCCCGCACCCGTTCCACCGGCATATTCATCTGTTCCGCAATCTCTTCCGGGGTAGGTTCCCTTCCCAGCTCCTGCAACAGCTGTCTGCTCACGCGGATCAGCTTGTTGATGGTCTCCACCATATGCACGGGAATACGGATGGTCCTCGCCTGATCGGCAATAGCTCTGGTGATGGCCTGTCTGATCCACCAGGTAGCGTAAGTAGAGAATTTATATCCTTTCCGGTAGTCAAACTTCTCCACCGCCTTGATCAATCCCAGATTTCCCTCCTGGATCAGGTCCAAAAAGAGCATACCGCGCCCCACATAGCGCTTCGCAATGCTGACCACCAGACGTAAGTTGGCTTCCGCAAGCCGCTGTTTGGATTCCAGATCGCCCATCTCCATTTTCTTGGCCAGTTCGATCTCTTCCTCCGCACTCAAAAGCGGCACCTTACCAATCTCTTTCAGATACATCCTGACCGGATCTTCGATGCTGATGCCATCCGGCACGGACAGGTCAAGGTTCTCCACGTCCACATCATCCTCTTCTGTCAGGATGATCTCCTCATCGTCCACATCATCATCCTCGGTGATGCGCAGGATATCCACACTATTCTGTTCCAGAGTCTCCAAAATCTTGTCGAACTGCTCTTCTTCCAAAGACATGTCCGCAAAAAAATCATTGATTTCCTGATATTCCAGAATATTCTTTTTCTTCTTTGCAATAGCCAGGAGTTCTTTTAAACGCTCCTCAAACTTTGCCTGTACGTTTTCGTCCATTAATTGGTCCATCCTTCCTATGTTTCAAATACTGTCACTCTCTGAACTTACGCCTTTTTTCGATTATCTTGCCCTTAACGCAGGGAAATATGCGTTTTGCTAAGTTCTTCCAGTTCTTTTTTGCCCTGAATTACCTGGTTTAACGCCTCCATATCCGAGCCCATCTTGGCGGAATAATAATCAAAACTGTTCTTTTTCACCGCATAGACGATGTCACGGAAAGCTTTCTCCCGCTCCTGGTTTGTGGTAAGCTCTGCCAGTTTCGTATTGAACAGCTCGGCCACCGCCCGCTGTTCTTCTTCCTCCTCAAAGGCACTGATGATGGATGCCGGATTAAACTCCCCCTGCTCCAGTCCCGCAAACAGCCTGTCCGCCACCTGCCTGTAAAGCTCCTCCGTGAAATCCTGTGCCCGGATATAGGGCTTTATCTTCGGGTAGACCTGCGGTTCCTCCACGATCCAGGTCAGCAATAGCCGCTGCGATTTCTTGATATTATCCTGCGGTTTCGGCTTGGAAGATACCGTACTCTTCGGTCTCTCCACCGGTTTGACTAACCCCGTACGGGCCGCATAACTGCTCACCAGTTTCCGCAGGTTCTCGTAACCGATATGATAATGCCGGGCCACAGATTCTATATAATTCTCCCGCTCCACCTCTTCCTCGAAACCGCACAGCTTCTTGGCTATCTCCCGGTGAAACGCTGTCTTGGACTCCGGATCGTCCATCTGATAGTCCCGCTCCAGAATCTTTAATTCAAAGAAGAAACTGTTCTGCGCCTGATCCAGCCGCTCCTGAAATGCCTCTGCACCCAGATTTTTGACAAATTCATCCGGATCCTTGTAGGGCTGCATATCTATGACCCGCCCCCGCAGTCCCGCCTCCCTCAATATCCCAATCGCCCGCAGCGCTGCATTGGTGCCGGCGCCATCACTGTCGTATGCCAGAAGCACCTCATCCGCATAGCGTTTCAAAAGCGTGGCCTGTCCTGCTGTGAAAGCCGTTCCCAGCGAAGCCACCGCCTGGGTAAATCCGGCCTGGTGCATGGCGATCACATCCATATAGCCCTCACACAGGATCATATTACCCTTTCTGGAAGTCCTGGCAAAGTTCAATCCGTACAAGTTGCGGCTTTTATCAAAGATTGCCGTCTCCGGCGAATTTAAGTATTTGGGTTTGGCATCCCCCATAACACGGCCGCCAAATCCTATAACCCTGTGGTTGGCGTCCTGGATCGGGAACATCACACGGTTCCAGAATTTATCATGGACACCCCGTTTCTCATCGAAACCGGTAAGCCCCGACTCTGTAATCAGATCGTCCGCGTAGCCCTTTGACTTTAAATAAGCTGTCAGGTCAGAACCCGCACCGTCCGCATATCCAAGGCCGAACTTTTTCATCGTCTCGTCCGAAAGCGCCCTGCCTGCCAGATAACGGTAACCGATTTTTCCCCTGTCGGAACGCAGCAGATAGTAGTAATATCTGGCGGCCTCCTTGTTGACCTCCAAAAGCTTGGCCCGCCTGCTTTCCTTACGCCGCATCTCCTCCGAGTATTCCACTTCCGGCAAAGACACACCGGCCCGGTCCGCCAGCATTTTGACTGCTTCCTGAAAGGTGGCATTTTCATATTCCATCAGGAACGTGATCACATTGCCGCCCGCACCGCAGCCAAAGCAATAATACATCTGCTTGCCCGGAGATACGGAAAAAGAAGGAGACTTTTCATTATGAAACGGGCATAGCCCGAAATAACTGCTTCCCTTTTTCTGCATCCGGACATAGCCCGAAATAACTTCCACGATATCGTTTTTCATTCTGATCTCTTCGATCAGTTCTTCCGGATAACGCATCTTATCCCTTCCTAATATAAATATCCATCAGCCATGCCACGTTTTCGGAATAAATATCTTCTGATACTGCGCGATGGCAAACCGATCCGTCATGGAACTGATGTAATCGCATACAATCTTTTCCAACGGTTCTCCCGCATCCAAAAGCCGGAACAGGAAATTCGGGAGTTTCTCCGTATGCACCAGATAATGCTCATACAGGGTAATGATCAGATTCTCCGCCTTCCCCTCCTCGCTCTTGGCGATGGAATTCTTATAAACATTGCGGAACATAAATTCCCGCATCTTCTGCATTGCCTCCGCCACCTCCGGCGACATGCAGATATCGTCCTTATCACGGCTGTTCGTCACGATATTATGGATAAAAAAGTCCAGGCGCTGTCCACAGCTGTAGCCGATCACAGAACCGATCTCCCGGGGCACATCCGCTTCCCGCAGGATCCCTGCCCGCACCGCATCGTCCATATCGTGATGGATATATGCAATCTTATCGGCCAGCCGGACAATCTTTCCCTCCAAAGTGGCAGGCATACCGGATGTCTGATGATTGAGGATACCATCCCGCACTTCATGCGTCAGATTGATACCCCTTCCCTCCTTTTCCAGCATGTCCACCGTCCGCACGCTCTGCTCATTGTGCTTAAACCCATAGGGACATACCCGGTCAAGCGCCCGCTCTCCCGCATGTCCAAAGGGCGTATGGCCCAAATCATGCCCAAGGGCAATCGCCTCCACCAGATCCTCATTCAACTGCAAAGCTTTGGCAATCGTCCTGGCCGTCTGGCTGACTTCCAGCGTATGGGTCAGACGGGTCCTGTAATGATCCCCTTCCGGCGTCAAAAACACCTGTGTCTTATCTTTCAGACGCCGGAACGACTTACTATGTATAATCCGGTCCCTGTCCCTTTGAAACACCGGCCGGATATCGCACTGTTCCTCCTCCTTAAGCCTCCCCCTGGAATTCATACTGAGCATGGCATAGGGACTAAGATATTCTTTCTCCCATTGCTCCAAACTTTCCCGTATATTCATAGGTATGCCTTTCTTCTCTATCGAAAACAACCGTTCTATTACTATTATTCGCCCAAAAATGCCGAAATCCTTTTTCCATTCTTTAAAATATACAATATTTATTCTACCGAGGCCGCAAAGTAAATCTATCAACACTTACCTTGCTTCTAATACCGAGGCCGCAAAGCGGTCCTCGCAAAGTTAATTTGCGAAGCAAATTTACTTTTCTTCATCGGCAGATATCATAAATAAATTCTGCATTCTTATCCATGGCCTCATAAGCCGTCTTAAAGGGCGACATCTGGAATACATGCCACATGCCCCGGAACATGTCCAGTTTCACGGATACATTGGCTTTTAACAGCT
>CAYUKT010000225.1:0-4697 GCA_964445285.1 uncultured Bacteroides sp.
CTGCAGAATTACAGGCACAGGCAGCGCCTGATCGAACTGAAGCAGGAGGCGGATTATGCGAATAAAGCAAAGAGTCAGTTCCTAGCAAATATGTCCCATGAGATACGGACGCCTATTAATGGGATTTTGGGAATGGATTCCATTTTGATCAAGGAATGTAAGGATGAGCATCTGCTGGAATATGCGCGGGATATCCAGAGTGCCAGCCAGACGCTTCTTTCGATTGTAAATGATATTCTTGATATTTCAAAAATAGAGTCTGGGAAAATGGATATCCTGCCGGTTCAATATGAGCTGTTTTCTGTAATCAACGATTGTTATAACATGATTTTTTTCAAGGCGCAGGATAAGAAACTGGAGTTGGAATTAATGATTGATCCATGTATACCATCCGAGCTGTTTGGTGATGAAGTGCGCATCCGGCAGATCATCAATAACCTGCTTTCAAACGCGGTCAAGTACACGAAGGAAGGAACGGTAACGCTCGTCATGGATTTTCAGGAGCAGGAAAGCGCGCGGATCGATCTGATCATTCTGGTAAAAGATACGGGAATTGGCATAAAAAAGGAAGATTTTGAGAAACTTTTTGAATCCTTTCAGCGGCTTGAGGAAAAGCGCAACCGTACCATCGAGGGAACGGGACTTGGCTTGAACCTGACCAAACGTCTGATTGAAATGATGGGCGGGACGCTGACTGTGGAAAGCGTCTATGGGGAAGGATCCACATTTACCGCCCGGATACCTCAGGAGGTCAGAAGCAGCGAACAGATGGGCGATTTCATGGAACGGTATCAGAGGAGAATGGTTCCGGCAGGTCAGAGGAAAGACAGTCTGACTGCGCCAAAAGCAAGGATTCTGGTGGTGGATGACGTGGAAATAAATCTGAAAGTGGTAAAAGGGCTTCTGCGGGAAGCGAAAATTCAGATCGATACGGCCATGAGCGGGAAAGAATGCCTGGAACGAATTCAGAAGCAATCCTATGACATGATATTTCTTGACCATATGATGCCTGAGATGGACGGGATAGAAACCTTGCGGCAAATGCGTCAGACAGAGGGGTATACTGACCGTGCCGTGCCGGTGATCGCGCTGACTGCCAATGCGATTTCGGGATCAAAAGAAATGTATTTGAACGCCGGATTTCATGACTATCTCTCCAAACCTGTGAGGGAGGAGGCTCTGCTTGGAATGCTGCGGAAATATCTGAGAAAAGAACTGATTGAGAACGGTGAAGCCGTCCAAAATCCGGACCGCCGGGTATCCGATGAGTTCCAGCCCGGGGCTGAAAAAACAGCAGAGACAGAAGAGAAAGCAGAAACGGCAGCTGGTACAGGAGGTTTGCTGCGTTATGAAGGAATACTCGATATAGAGACGGGTATGACATATTGTATGAACGATGAGGATTTTTATATGGAGATGATCGCAGATTACAAGGTGGGAGACAAGACTGCAAAGCTACAGGCGTATTTTGAGGCGGAGGATTGGGAGAATTATCAGATATATGTCCATGCGCTGAAAAGCACTTCGCTTACCATTGGAGCGATAATACTGTCGAAGGAGGCAAAAGCATTGGAATCTGCCTGTAAGGAAGGAAATGCCGCGTATGTGAAAGAACATCATAATGATATGATGGAGCGATATCAGGCGTTGTTAGATAGTATAATGATTTCCTGAACCGCCGGGCACATTGGCTCATAGACAGTGATTTAATAAAAAGAACAGAATCAAGTAGTAGCAGGAGGGTACAATGAGCGATTGGATTTTAGTAGTTGACGATGATGCATCGAATCTGAAAATGGCAAGTCATATCTTAGGCAGGGCGCAGATGCGCGTAAGCTGCTTAAAATCGGGTGAAGACGCTGTGCAGTTTCTGGAGGAGAACAGACCGGATCTTATCCTGTTGGATATACATATGCCTGTAATGGATGGGTTTCAGACAATGGCGGCCATCCATGAAAATAAGTCCGCAGCCGATATTCCTGTTATCTTTCTGACAGCGGATGATGACAGCAACACGGAGAAAAAGGGACTGGAGGTGGGAGCCGTAGACTTCATCAGGAAACCTTTTGTTCCCGAAGTCCTTCTGCTCCGCGTGAGGCATACCATTGATTTGAAACGTTTGCAGGCGGATCTGCAAAAAGAGGTGCAGAAAAAGACGCAGGAAATCACAGCGCAGCATGAAAAGCTGGAAAGGATATCCATGCAGATCGTCAAAGCCTTATCCGGTGCGGTGGACGCAAAAGATACCTACACAAACGGGCATTCTTTGCGGGTGGCGGAATATTCCAGAGAGATTGCGCGCCGGGCAGGACTTTCAGGAGAAATGCAGGACGATATTTATATGATGGGACTGCTGCATGATGTGGGAAAGATCGGCGTGCCTGATGCGATCATCAATAAACCGGCGCACTTGACGGAGGACGAGTATGCGGCGATCAAAAACCATCCGGTCATGGGAGCGAGAATCCTTAAAAATATCAAGGATTTTCCCAAGCTGATCACTGGTGCCAGATGGCATCATGAGCGCTATGACGGCAAGGGATATCCGGATGGCATTGCCGGTGAAGAGATTCCTCTGGAGGCCCGGATCATTGCGGTGGCGGACGCTTATGACGCCATGAGTTCACGAAGGAGCTATCGTGATGTGCTGCCGCAGGAGACAGTCCGCTCGGAGATTGAGAAGGGAAAGGGAACGCAGTTTGATTCCGGAATAACACAGATCGTACTGCATATGATTGATGAAGACACGGATTATCAGATGCGGGAGAAATAAGGAAGGGCGCAAAAAGAAGCGCAGAAATGAGGGAACATGAACGATCAGGAAAAACAAAGGGCGGCACATCTTTTGATATTGCTCTGTTATACAATTTTTTCATGCGTGCTGATAGGTGAAACCCTGCTTCTGGGGTGGGAAACATGGGTGGTTTTATTGTTGCCGGTAGGCGTTATCATATGCTGGACACTGCATATCAGGAACAGGCTGCCTGAAGCCGTCAGGTTGAATATTTACAGTGTTTCGATGATGGTCGTTTTTTTCTTTTACGGAATCCATGAGACCAGCATGTTTGACCTGGCGCCGGTTATCATAATATTAATGGTACTGTACTCATCTACAGAGGAGTACGGTACCATAAAAATATGTATGTTTACCTATTATCTTACGATGGCTTATGACTTTTTCCTTGTGATGGACAACTATACGGAGGAAACATCGCTTTTTGTTACCAGGCTGCTTCTCCATTTCATGCTGGTGTACATGGCAGGCAGACTGCTGAAGACCCTGGCGCAGAGGCAGGTTAAGGAAAGAAAAGCAGCGGAGGATATGATCACCCAGCTGGAGGAGATCAATCAGAGAACGGAAGACTTTCTCGCAAATGTATCCCATGAGCTTCGTACGCCCATCAACGCGGTAACGGGAATTTCGTTGGTCATGCTGAAAAACGAGGAGGATCCGGAAAAGAAGAAAGATATTTTTACCATACAGATGGCGGGGCAAAGGCTGTTTGGCCAGATTGAAGATATTCTGGATTATACGGAAATCGACAATGAAAAGATTATTGTCAGCGAAGAGACTTATATGATGTCCTCCATTGTCAATGACGTGATCAACGAAAACCAGATGCAGGAAAGGGAATATATGCCGGAGCTAATCTTTGATCTGGACGCTGCAATGCCGGCTGCTTTTCTCGGAGATGGAAAAAAGATCAAGAAGATTCTCAGGCATCTGGTAAACAATGCTGTCAAGTTTACCAAAAGGGGCGGCGTTTATGTAAGGATCCGCGCACTTCGCAAAGACTATGGCGCGAACCTGTGCATTACTGTCAGCGATACCGGAGAGGGCATTTCCGGGGAAGAACTTGATAAGATCACGGAAAGGTTCTACCAGACAGACGGCGGAAGGAGCCGGAAGGCCGGAGGGCTGGGATTAGGCCTGCCGATCGTGGCAGGTATGGTCTCCTGTATGGAAGGCTTTATGCAGATCAAGAGCGAAACAGGAAAAGGCACGGTGGTGTCCGCAAGTATTCCGCAGAAAGTGGCCGATGACAAGCCGATGATCGCCTTAAATAACAGGGAACATCTTTGCCTTGCATGTTACCTGAAAACGGAGAAGTATGAGACGCCGGAAGTCAGGGACTACTACAATGAAACCATCGTTCATATGATTGAGAGCCTGGATGTTTCCATGCACAGGGTTTTCTGCATGGATGAACTGAAATCGCTTGTGGCAGTGTGCCGGATCACGCATCTGTTTATTGGCAGCGAGGAATATGAGGAGAACAGGGAATGGTTTGAAAAGCTGGCGGGGGAGGTCAGGGTGATCGTGGTGGCGGATCGGAACTTTGTCCCGATGCCCGGCACAAGGACGAAGCTGTTAAAGAAACCGTTCTACAGCCTGACGATAGCCAATATGCTGAATGCCGAATCAGAGCAGGATGAGATCCGATTTGCTGAGAAAAGGATGATCTGTCCGAACGTAAAGATCCTGGCGGTGGACGATGAGCCCATGAACCTGATGGTTGCAGAGGGGATATTCAGGCAATACGAGATGCAGGTCAAGACTGTGTACAGCGGCATGGAGGCGTTGGAACTGTGTGAAAAGGAGGAGTTCGACCTGATCTTTTTAGATCACATGATGCCGGGAATGGACGGTGTGGAGACGTTAAAGAGGCTGCGCAGTTTTTTTGCGGAAACCGGAA
>CAYUKT010000226.1:0-4696 GCA_964445285.1 uncultured Bacteroides sp.
GTTGTATTACCCACCACGCCCGTTACGCCTTGTGCGCTCTCCTGGACATTGTTGGTGATGTTTTCATTAGACTGTGCCACATCCCGCATCATGCTGCCAATATTTTCCATGGACTCTCTGATCTCGCCCATCATCTGATCGACTGTAATGGAGTCGTTCAAATATTGCTCTCCGGTCTGCTCCATGATCTCATAGTCGGGCAGAATCCTTTCATTGATGAAATTGACCAGATTATTGGCATTGTCCGCCAGTTTCATGACCGCATCCACAACACCCTTGGATATCTGCTGGATGTTATTGGCTGTCTCCTTGGAACTGTCCGCAAGTACCCGGATTTCATCCGCAACCACCGCAAAACCTTTTCCTGCCTCGCCCGCTCTCGCAGCCTCAATGGATGCATTGAGCGCCAGGAGATTTGTCTTGGAAGCAATGCTTAAGATATCTCCGGTCAGATTGGCAATATTCTCTATCTGATGGCTGTCCTCAATAGACGCCTGCAGGCTCACATCAAATTCCCGGATCATACTGCCGGCTGTCTCCTTGCTTTCCTGTGCAAGTTTTCTTAGTTCTTCCGCCCGGCTCCTGATCTCCTCTGCGAACTTGGTTCCACTCACAGCCTTATCGACCATCTCCACCACAGATACTTCCGCCTGTCTGGTATTTTCATTCACATATGTGGCCGTAGCGGAAACTTCCTGGATGCTGGCCGCAAGCTGCTGCATGGTAGCGGAGGTCTCGCTGGCGCTGTTATTGGTCTCCTCCACCACCTCATGGACACTCTTTTGCTGCACATTGATCTCCTCGCTGCAGGAGATCACGCCGCCGATCATTTCCTGTAAAATATCTAAAAATTCATTGACGCCCTTGGCAAGGGTGGAAATCTCATCTTTGGTCTGCACCGGTACCCTGTCTGTCAGACTGCCTTTGCCATTATGGATGTCCTCAATCATACCGTTAATCACTACCGCAATCTTCTTAATCGGTACCACGATCACGCGGATTGCTATGAGCGTTACCAGTATGGCAGCCACTACCAGCAATACAATGACCACCACAATCACCATATAGGACTCTTCCGCCTTCTGCCGCAATGTCGCCTTACTGTTTTCCAATTCTTCTGCGGAAAAATCCAACAGCATATTCATATTTTTATCAATGGTGTTATTGAGCATTCCCAGATTATTGGAGACAAGCGAATTTGCCTTGTCCTTGTCACCTGACCTGCTGGTCGCTATCACCGCATCCACATTTTTGTCAAAATCATGCAGTCCGCTCTCTAAAAGAAGATAAATCTCTTCCACCTCAGGAGAAGTAATACCAGCCTTATACGCCTCCATGGACTGCCACATTGCTTCCCGCGATTCCATGATCGCGTCCGCCTTCTTGTCCATGACCCTTATTAGCTTTCCATTGATATGAGCGTACACGTTCATATACATATCCTGATAGTGCTCATAAATTCCGTGGATCTGATTGATCTTCTCCACCTCATTGTTCATGACCTGCTGGCTGCTTGTTGTGATCGTAGTCAGGCTGTTCGCAAGAATCCCCAGCGATACAATCCCAATCAGCGCAAGCACCATAATAGCCGCTGCAAACTTAACCCCAATTTTTCTCATTTGAAGCCCTTCCTTTCTCCTCCCTATGAACTCCGAAACCCCCAAGTGTTTCTATCATATCATATTTTGGGATATAAGGATAGACCCGCCTCGCTAAATTTTGCATCACCCATTATGATGTGATTCCTATACAAAACTGCCGGCCGGCAATGCTATCACCGATCCGGCAGCTTATATTTATATAATATATTACTTGTTCTCTGCCATTCTCTTCTTTCTCGCAGACATAACCACGCTCTGGATCACCAGGAACAGGCAGAGCATAACCGCTCTCGTGATACCCGTCCACCACGCCTCGTCAAGACCTGCGGAAGATACGATGTTCTGGATCGTGCTCAAGGATAGCACACCGAAGAATGTACCGATGATATTACCCACACCACCTGTCAGCATCGTACCACCGATGATGGAGGAAGCGATCGCATCCATCTCGGCGCCGGACGCATGGGATGCGGAACCGGAACCCACATGCAGGAAATAGACGAAACCGCCGATTCCTGCCAGAAGGCCGCAGATCACATGGGAGATAAACTTCGTTCTCTTCACGTTAATACCAAGCATCAGGGCACTCTGCATATTACCACCCACCGCGTAGAAAGAACGACCAAGCTTGGTCCACCGAAGCAGGCAGAACATAACGACCACCACGAGGATGGCAACAACAACACCGATCTCTATGTACGCATCAATGTACACACCCTTTTTATTCACGGAACCCATACCAGGCATAATGATACGTGTCATCTTCAGTGCCTTAAATGCCTCATTCTCTACGTTAAAGGGCTTGGTATTTACAATGGTTGTCATACCTCTTGCAAAGAACATACCTGCCAGCGTCACAATAAAGGGCTGGATATCCAGATACGCTACCAGGAAACCCTGGAATACGCCGAACGCCAGACCGATCGCCAGCGCGATCAATACGGATACATAGACGTTACCGCCTTTATAATCAAGGTATACAGCACAGCACATACTGATCAGCGCCGTAATACCGCCCACGGAAATATCGATTCCGCCGGTGATCATAACAAGGCTTAGTCCGCATGCCAAAATGATCAGGGCCGCATTATTATTCAGGATATTAAAGAATGTCTGCGGTTTTAAGAAACCGGACCCCTGAAATATAATAGCACCAATATACATCAGGAAGAACACAACAATCGTAATGCTGAGGAGTAAGTTTGTGTCACTGACATTCTGCAGCTTACTGGCTAAACCTTTGCCTGCCGGCGCTGCTTTCTTATCTGTCTTAGCCATACTTATGCCACCTCCTTACTCAGTTTCATTTTCTTGGTGAGGGAGGAGAAGTACTCTCTCACGGTAGGTGCGCTGACTACTACCAGAATAATAACCACGACAGCCTTATATGCCGGAAGCGCATCGGACTGTACCTGGAACTTATACAGCGTAGTTGTCAGGAACTGAATTACATAAGCGCCGATAATGGAAGCCGTCATGTTGAACTTACCACCACTCAAAGCATTACCGCCAAGGGCAACCGCCAGAATGGCATCCATCTCAATATCCTTTGCGATAACGGAATAATTGATGGAGGAGATACGGCTTACCTTGATCAAACCTACCACTGCCACACACAGACCTAAGATCACAAATGCCAAAACCTTGATCAATGCCGGATTTAAACCGTTCAGTCTGGAAGAGCTCTGGTTGATACCAACTGCCTGTGTATAAATTCTTAAGTTGGTCACTTTTAATATGATACCGGTAACGATAATACAAGCCGCTGCAATGAATACCGGTGTTGGAATCGGTATACCCGGTATAAATTCCCCGTAATATTTAAAACTGGGATCGCTGATGACCGGAAGTTCATTATTGTTGATCCATGCCGCAATCGAACGACCTGCCGTAAACAAAATCAGGGTCGCGATCATGGGCTGAATCTTAAAGTAAGCCACCAGCACGCCGTTAAAGGCGCCAAACAACATCGCCACTACGCAGCTTACAAGAAATGCCACGATAATAGGAGCCTGCAATGTCTCCGGACGGGAATTGTCACCGCACAGCACACGCAGAAGAACACTGCCCGCAATGGCAACAGCAGCGCCCACACTGATATCCTGACCGCCGGAAGCCGCTGTTACCAGCGTCATACCGATTGCCAGAATCGCGAGTTCAGAACCGCTATCCAGAATTGTGATCAGGAAGCCGGATAAGACCGGATTGCCTGCCGCATTATATCCCAGAGAGATCTTAAAGAATCCGGGATCTGCGATCAGGTTGATCACCACCAACAGTAAGAGTGCCGCCAGCGGGATAAAACACTGGTTTCTGACAATCTTCATTAAAAAATTGGTATTATTGGCTTTCACCGTTTCACCTTTTCCCATTATTTATCACCTCCTGCGATCGTACTCATTACCGTCTTCTGGTTCAGATCCTCTCCTGTCAATTCGCCCACCATCTTACGATCACGCATGACAACCAGACGTGAACAGGTACGCAGCATTTCATCCAGCTCGGAAGAAATGAAGGTAACGCTCATGCCCTCCGAAGCCAGCTTTAAGACAAGTTTCTGGATATCTACCTTCGTACCCACGTCAATACCTCTGGTGGGCTCGTCAAGAATCAGATACTCAGGATGAGTAAAGAGCCAGCGTGCCAGGATAACCTTCTGCTGATTGCCGCCGGAAAGCGATTTGATCGGCGTATCCTTGGACGCGGTCTTGATATTTAACAGTTTGATATATTCATCCGCAACCTTATTGGCCTCCGCCTTGGAGAAAGGCTTAAAGAACCCTTTCAGGACCTGCTGTGCCAGGATAATATTATCACGCACGGAAAGATCGCCAACAATACCGTCCATCTTACGATCCTCAGGCAAATATGCAATACCATTCTTCATCGCATCGATCGGCTTGGAAATCTTGACGCTCTTACCCTTTACTTTAACACTTCCACTGGTCACATGATCGGCGCCAAAGATAGCACGCACACATTCGCTTCGTCCGGAACCAAGCAGACCGGTAAAGCCATTGACCTCACCCTTCTCAATATGGAAATCAAACGGTTTGATACCCGCATCGCTTGCAAGATTCTCAGCCTCAAATACA
>CAYUKT010000227.1:0-4666 GCA_964445285.1 uncultured Bacteroides sp.
AGAGGCGGTGTCCGTTAGGGCACATCAACCTTAATCGGGAGCATCCACTTTGGAGTGGGTGCTTTTCCTATGTCTAATATAACATCCTGTTTGGGATAAAGCAAATACTTTTGTCAATCGAGCGGAAAATATTTTATGATAAAAATGTGTGATAAGTGCTATAATTACTATATAAGCGCAAATTTGATTTTTCTGGATATCAGGAACAAGCAGCAGAAAGGAGGATTATAAATTTATGAAAGTACTGATGATCAACGGGAGCCCCCGGATCAAGGGCAATACATATGTGGCGCTGCAGGAGATGGAGAAGGTGTTTGTGAGCGAGGGAATCGAAGTGGAGATCCTGCAGGTGGGGAATCAGGCCATCCGGGGCTGTATCGCTTGTGGATCTTGTGCCAAAACGGGGAAGTGTGTGTTTGATGATATCGTCAATGAGGCGGCGGCAAAGTTCGAGGCTTGCGATGGTCTGGTAGTGGGAAGTCCTGTGTATTACGCTTCCGCTAATGCGACACTGGTAGCGTTTCTGACACGTCTCTTCTATAGTACGCATTTTAGTAAAACTATGAAGGTGGGCGCCTGTGTGGCGGCGGCTCGCAGAGGCGGTCTGACGGCCACATATGACGAACTCAATAAATTCTTTGCGATCGCTGGCATGCCGATAGCTTCCGGGCAGTATTGGAACGGCATCCACGGCCGGATGCCGGGTGAGGCCGTGCAGGATGAAGAAGGTCTGCAGATGATGCGCACACTGGCGAGGAATATGACATTTTTGATGAAGAGTATCGCACTCGGCAAAGAGGCATATGGGATTCCGGAGAGAGAGCCTTTTGCACCCACCAATTTTGTGAGGTAGGGGCGGCCTGTATGATGGAAAGATATGAAGTTCATTAGTTCTATTGGCAGATCGAATGTGTTGATCTAAAACCATAGAGGAGCCAATCATGACAACAACAATTAAAAGAGGATATTCTCCAAACGATGCAAAAGAATTCGGAATCCGGTCGCTTGAGAAACTGCACAGGGCCGGACAGGATTTGTATTATCTGCTAAATCAGGGATATCCGATAAAAGGGGCTTCAACTTTTGTCGGGAATCACTATCTGCTGTCAGAGCGGCAGAGATTGGCATTGGTAAGAGCCGTTTCTTCGGAAGCAGACCTTCAGATAAGAAGAAACAAGGAGGTTAAGAATATTCCGCATGGAAGTACGGTAAATATTGATGGGTTTAATACGATCATTACCCTGGAGGTCGCCTTGTCAGATTCTTTATTACTCAGGTGTATGGATGGAACCATTCGGGATCTGGCGGCGCTCAGGGGGACATATCGTTTGATTGACAAGACGGAAACAGCTATTATGCTGATCGGTAAAACTTTGGAGCAGAATGGGGTGGATAAAGCAGTGTTTTATCTGGATGCCCCGGTATCTAATTCAGGGAGGTTAAAGCAAAAGATCATCGAAACATTACTTCCATTTGATCTGGAAGTGCAGGTGGAGGTAATCCATAACGTGGATTCGGTTCTGGAAAAGCTTGAATATGTCATAACAAGTGATGCCATTATCCTGGATAAATGTATCAGCTGGATCAATTTGAATGGAATGATTATGGAAGAGCTTAACCGGGAGTATCCGTATGTTGATTTTGATTGTGAATGCAAAAATAGTTCATTTTACAGGATATGATGATTGTAGCTGTCTATTTTTCCATTCTAATGCTTCTTTTTCTAATCGTTGAACAAATTCCTCTTTACCATCACAATATCCCTCAATATCATAGGAATATCTATTCGCTAATTCTTTTTTTAAGCGCCCATATCTTTCGCAGGCAGCCGGATGTGTACGGAGGTAATCTCTTACTGCCAGGTGGCGTTCAATATCATAGAGACTGTTTTCTGCAAAAATATGGACATGATGGGTTCGTTCGTCACCGCCTTTACGCAAATATCGTCTGCCTGAAATTCCAAATTCGCCCATGTACTCATAGCCTATTTTTTCAAATTCTGCAGCCGCTTCATCGACATCCTTCAAGTTATAAACAACCGGCAAAATGTCAATAATCGGTTTTGCCGCAAGACCAACTACCGATGTGCTGCCTATGTGATGAATAGCAATACAGTTTTTGCTAAGAATTTTTTTATTTTCATGGCCTCTGTTTCAAACATATCCGCCCATAAAGGATTATATTCCGTTACAACAATATGCTGTGCCATTTTATCACCCCGATAAATTCCAATTTGTATCTCTAACAGAATACCACAATCACGATTATATTTCTATCACATTGTCATTCTTGAGTTTAATCTTGATATTTGAGACCACTCATGGTAGTCTATAGAAGAGACTACAATGAGTGGTCTGTGAAAGGAAAAGGAAGCGGATGGCGGAAATACAATTAGGTGTTATTGAGGCACGGTATGCAGATATGATTTGGGCGCATGAACCGGTTACTTCGTCTGAACTGGTAAAAATGACAGCGGTAGAATTTAATTGGAAGAGAACCACGGCACATAATGTATTGCGGAGATTAATAGACAAAGGATTGTTTCGTAATGAAAATGGAGTGGTGACTGCTGTGATCTCCAGGGATGAATTTTATTCCATGCAGAGCAGGCAATATGTGGAAGATACTTTTGCCGGTTCCCTTCCGGCATTCATTGCGGCATTTATGCAGGGTTCGCAGATTACAGCGGATGAAGCAGAAGCAATCCGCAGGATGATTGACGCGGCAGAGGAGTAAAGGGTATGGGCGATATTTTCTTGAAACTATTAAATATGAGTATTACTGCAGGATGGTTAATATTGGCAGTTTTATGTATCAGGCAGTTATTTAGTAAAATTCCCAAATGGGTGAACTGTCTGTTATGGGGCGTAGTAGCGGTCAGGCTGATCTGCCCGGTTTCCATTGAAAGCCAGTTCAGTATATTGCCAAGTACGGGACCTATAAAATCCAGCACAGTTGTGGAAGGGAAAGTGCGAAATTATATTCCGTCCATAGACAGCCGTCTGACGATTGTGGAAAATACGATAAACCCAATATTGACAGAAACTTTTGCATATAACGAATCAGATAGTGCGGCTCCCTTGCAGATAGTTACACATGCAGCCGGTCTTGTCTGGGGCTGTGGTATGGTTCTATTGATCATTTGTGCAGTAGTCAGCGCTGTAAAACTGCATAAACTTGTGAGAGAAGCGGTATGCGTCAGAGATAATATTTATATTTGTGATGCTGTAAGATTACCATTTATTTTAGGAATTGTCAGACCAAGAGTATATCTTTCTTCTGCACTGAGTAAGAGAGAGATGGACTATATCCTGGCACATGAATCTGCCCATCTTAAAAGAAAAGACCATTGGTGGAAAGCGTTAGGGTATTTATTATTGTGTATCTATTGGTTTCATCCTCTTTGCTGGATAGCATATTCCCTGCTCTGCAAGGACATTGAACTGGCATGTGACGAAAAAGCAGCCAAAGATATGACATTTCATGAGAAAAAGGAGTATTCTAAAGTGCTGTTATCCTGTGCAGGACAGAGGAGCCTGATCATGGTGTGTCCGTTGGCTTTTGGGGAAGTGGGGGTGAAGGACAGAGTGAGGTCTGTATTGAATTATAAAAAACCGACAGTATGGATTATTATGGCAGCGTCAGCGGTAGTGGTAATATTGGCGGTATGCTTTTTAACGAATCCCACCAAAGAGGATCAGATAAGAATTGCAATTCCAGAAGGAAGTACAGAACCCTTTGGCTATTCGGACGAGGAAATCTATCCCAAAGGTAATGCGCTTACGAATACTATTCCTGAAAAATATATTTCTGTACAGGCGGAGGAAATACCCGCAGAAAGCGATATTATACAGGGCAGCATGCTTTATGAACAACCGGAAGCTGACAAGATATGTATAAAGGTACAGCCTTCCATGATAAGAGAGTATGCCTATTATTATTATATTCCTACAGATAAAGACCAGGAATGGCTATCAGCACAGGTACAGGCACTGGATTTGGAAGGGGAACCGTTTGACAGACGATGGGAAGGTCATAAAGAAAGAGGCTGGCAGATCATCTATAATGATGTAGAAATAAGAGCGTTTGAAGGAGGGTACTTATATTATACATATGAGGATGAAAATGGTGTTATGGAGTGCCTGACAGAGGCGCCTAAACTGTGCGACTATATACAGATCATGTTAATGGAGAAAATAGGTTATCAAGATTATGATGTTTCCCAAATAAAGGATATTGTATCCGCTAAGTTAGATGTTAAGTCTGCCTTTACCAGCGGGCAGCTTTATAGTCAGACCATAACAGACGCAGAGACACTGCAAAAGTTTGAAGAATGGTTCAGTAATGCGGAATATATATATGGCGGAACAGAATGTGGAACACAATGTGCCTGTCTGGAGTTGACATTGGCAGACGGGGATGTAGTGAAACTGTCTATGGCTACAGACAGCTGCCCCAATTTCCATATAAATGGAGTAGCCTATGATTACCGTCCGGTGTCAGATTGGAATAATAGTGAGTTTTACAAATGTTTCAATGAAATACCGCGGGAATATGAATAGGTTATGATGTGAGCTGATGATATTTATTAAAGTACTGATGACCAACTAGAATAGAACCGGCCTTTTGAGAAAGGTATTTTACCGTTTCCCAAAGGCCGGTTCTT
>CAYUKT010000228.1:0-3139 GCA_964445285.1 uncultured Bacteroides sp.
AGCAGTTCCCCAATGCCCTTCTCCCGGCACAGCCGCCCCAGGAACAACACATCATGATTGGCGTAATCTTTCTCAAACGTCTCGGGAATGGCGATGGAATCAGGCAATACCGTAACCCGCTCTCTGCCGATCAATTCCCCGAAAAAGTCCTTCCATGCCGGCGCCAGCACCAAAAAGGCATCTCCCATGGAAAGCACCCGCCTGATCCGCTCCCGGCCCGCATCATCCTGTTCTTTCCGGTAAAACGTCTCAAAATCCCCGCCGTGCTGGTGGATGACAATCTTTTTATGAAACCTTTTTGCTGTTCTGATAAAAAAACTCTTGCGCCGGTAACTGTTATCCGAAGCCACGTTCACATGGACAATATCATAATGGGGAAGCGCCAGCAGAAAGCGCAGATAGGCCGCCGCCGCCTGGAGCAATTTGCGTACTTTGCTTCCCTCCACCATGGTGCCGATATAATGCAGGTCAATCTTTAAGTCTAATCCGGCCTCATAATAATTGTTCACCACACCGGAAATACCGCCGTGCACACAGCGGGCCGGACCGATCATCAGCACGCGCATCATGTCCGCCCCCGTTCCGGGATTTCTTTGCCCCAATTTTCCAGCCAGAGGAAGGAACCCATCATCATAAGCAGATAATTTCTCCCGATATAGACGGAGATCAGATGCGCCTCCACCACCGTATACACCGCAAAAGCCACAAACAGCACCAGCCCGCAGGCGTCTTTTCTCCTGGCAAACTGCCACAGAAGCGCAAGACATGCGGCCACATACAAGATTCCCGGGATCACGCCGTACCGGTAAAACAGTTTGATCCATCCCATATCAAAATAATAATTCATGTTATTTTCTTCGGAAAACAGGGACCATGTCTGAATCATGCCATTTTTTTCCCACGAATCCGTAAGGCTGACTATCCGGCCGCTGATATGACGGTCGATCTTTCCCAGCAGAACAATGTGGGAATTATCCCTGGGATTTTCATAGAAAAACTCATTCCACTGGGCCTCCCGCACTCTCTGGGCACAGACAGCCGCATCCACCGAAAATCCGATACACAAGACAAATACCAGAAAACCGCAGAAATAAGCCAGTTTCGTTTCCCGCAGGGTTTTACACAAAGACATTACCAGGGCGCCACAGATAAAAGCCATAGTGATCAGCATGCTGGTCTTGGAACCCGTCAGCAGGTAAACGCCCACATTCAACAGCATTAACAACAGATACAGATACCATTTCATCCTGTCAAACCAGACATAAACCCCCAGCGCCGTCAGCATGAGGAACATGCAGGAGAGCGCATTCGGATGCCCCATACCCAAGGTATAGCGGGTTTCTACAGCTGCTTCCTGTCCTATATAACGCGTCTCCTCCGCCGACTCCCGGCCATATGCCTGTGTCAAACTGATATCGCCGTAGATGCCTGTCACAGAGAGCAGGATGATCACCATACACCCCGCCAACGTCACACAGAAAGAATACCGCAGCATCTGCCGCAGGGGAATACCCCTGCAGGCCGCCACAAAGGTCACGATCCGGATGATGTCATTGGCCCCCGTGATCCGATAGGAAATGAACCCCAAAACCTCAAAGACAAAAAAAAGCGCCCACTCCTTCCAGTCATACTTCGTAAGCAGGACCTTAGCCGCGAAAAGAAGGAAGGTTACCCGGAACAGATAGCCTTCTATGGGATTGGTATAATTACTCTTGTCAATAATGACCACCAGAAGCTCGATAGTCAGCCCGGCATAAAAAAGCAGCCAGGGGATTCGACTTTCCTCTCTCAAACGCCTGTACAATCTCCACACTTTGCTCACGCCCTCCCATGCAGCGCCTTGGCCGCCATGCCATGCAGACGTCTTAATATCTGCAGGCCGGCGAGTTTTGTCTTCTTCCATAAAATCCCCATTTTCCCTACCTTCGGCGCCATCAGGAAATCATACTCCTCCTGATGTTCCCGCAGGTATACGGGGTAAGTCTCATCAATTTCCACCCGTTTAAACTGTGCACTGCGTCCAAAAATATCTTCTCCACACAACAGTCTGTCCACTGCCTCTTTTAAATATCGATTGTTATTATATTCCTGATGTGCCGCCGCCTGTACTTTGATGCCAATCCTTTTGGCCACATCCCGCTCTCCATCGCCGCCCATATAGCCAAAATGCCAGCCTCCGTCCGCTACGCGCACACTCTTTGGATCTGTGGGCGATACCTCCCGCAAATACACGATTCCTTCCGTGGGCAGACTGCCAAAACTGCAGACCTTCGTACCCAGCCACTGCTTCTTCTCCACCCCGGAAAATTCTCCCGTGATGGACAGCAGGTTCCCGGAAATCTCCTCCATATTCAGGAAACAATAGAACATTCTCTGGGCCAGATGATAAATCTTCCCCGCATCAAAATGCTCTATCACCTGCAGAAGCGTATCCGGATTCGGAATCTCGTCCACATCGCTGAATATAATAATATCTTCCGGCCGGCAGTCCGAGAGTGCGCGGATCAGCTGATTTTTCTGATATTTATCCCGTTCGTGGGTGGTCACGCCGCTCATAGGGGAATCCGTCACCGCCACATAACGTATCTTGTCCTTAAATTTGTCAAAAAGCTGCCTGTTCTGGGCAAATATCATCTTTTTGTCTTCCCCGGAAAAAGTCACCGTAGATTCTTCCAGGACAAAATAATCCACGTAAGGATCCAGGATCTCCATCCGCAGTTTCAGAATATCCAGTTCATTAAAAAATGGAATACAATCAAATATCATACTTTACTCCGCTTGCTTTCTTATGACAAAACACACATAAGCAATTTACAAAACACCTGTTATCTGCTAACGCCGCCATTTCCTCCAGAACAAAAAAGGCCTGATAATATCCTTGCACTTCTGCCATCTGACCTTCCAGGGATTCTCAAAATGCGGGTACTGCTCATTCCGCCCCCGCCATTTATGGAAGAGGAAAGGCGCCTCCACATCCATGATCTCCGGGATCATATGCTCGTGTCCGAAATACTTTGCCACCTCTATCGGCGCAAACCGCATCCCCGCATCCTCGATCAGATTTTTGTATTTACAGCATAAAAAGATATCCTCGTTGTAGTTGTCGTCATCCGTCTTTTCCCATTTTAAATGGGCTTTT
>CAYUKT010000228.1:3239-4626 GCA_964445285.1 uncultured Bacteroides sp.
ATCCCCCGCATACTGTATTCCAGCGCACGAATCGTCTCATAAATATCCACGCTGGTCATAGCCGCCAGCGTCACATTTGGCAAATTCAGTTTTGACTGCTTTGTCTGTGCTTCCTCTCTCATCATTACCCTCAATCCACATCCTTCACTTTCACATAATCCTTATGATAATACCGCGTGACGGCCAGGTTCAGCCAGTTGCCCGGATCCGTGGACAAATCTTCAAAGTCAAACAGGGCCGGTTTCGCGCTGTAAGGTGCAAGCTCCACCTCGGTGATCCCCTCGTCCACATAAACTTCATGCCGTTCCATGGCCTCCGTATAGAAAGTCTGTGCATCACCATTGAGCAGGGAACGCATTGCTGAGACTGCCGTATAAGTATTTTTATCAGCGGTAAACACCCATACGATCAATACCAGGAACACACCGACTGCCGTCATCCGTTTTCCTGCCCGCTCCAGGAAACTGCCGAATGCATCCGCCGCCTTCTCTTCCCGCTTCCTATGACTGAAATATCCCAGCCAGTAAGCTGTGGTCATAAACAGGCCCAGATAATATACCATCTGAATGATATTGTCCACCCTGGAAAGCCCCACCATCCCTACCGCATATAGGGTCGGGGTAAACATAGCGGAAAGCACGCAATAGACGCCGGCCGTCACCCACACAGGGTGGGCAAAGGTCCTATGGGAAGCTTTCATGATCTTCCACAGAACGGGCAGGACTGCCAGCCAGACCAATATCACGAAAGCCGGCGTCCAACGGATCATAAACACCATGGTATGATAAAAGGACAAAAGTACCGACAGGATGGGGGAATACCCTATGGAAGGATCCAGCGTGCTCCTCACCAGATTCCCCGGCGCGATAATATTGCACAAAAAGCCCGCGCTCCCTGTCACCAGAGGCAGACAGACCGCCCATATCTTCCTACGGTTTCTGACAATGGCATACAGCAGAAGAAACACCATCAAAATTTCCGCCTGCAATCCTGTCACCAGATTGCCGCCGCCCACGATCACCGCCAGCACGGCCGCCGTAACACTGCAGAGTATCTCGCTCTTTCTGCTTTCTGCCCACAGGGAACCTGACACCGCTGTCAGCGTAAAGAACCAAAGCGACTGCATCAAAATGTAATGTGTAGAACCGTTGTACCAATAAATCCCTTCAAAAGGAGCCTCCAACACCTGATAAAACATAAATAACAAAAGCAGGATGACGAACGAAGCCTCTGCCCCTTCCGCCCCCAGCCACTTTGTAAGGATATGCCGTCCCAGCACGAAGGTGGATGCAGCAAACATACCGATCATAAGGATCGGCACCATCCAGGCAGTCTCATACTGAAAGTTCATAGGGCATAACGCCATCAGGAAGCAGGAAATATAGGT
>CAYUKT010000229.1:0-3628 GCA_964445285.1 uncultured Bacteroides sp.
TTTACCGAGCAGAGTCCTTCAAGGTTGCTGAGGCGGCGAAAGTCATTGAGAACAGCCAGAGGGATATTAATATTGCATTTATGAATGAACTGTCCATCATCTTCCATAAGATGAATATTGATACGAGGGCAGTATTGGAAGCTGCCGGCACGAAGTGGAATTTCCTGAAATTCATGCCGGGGCTTGTAGGCGGACACTGTATCGGGGTGGATCCTTATTATCTGACCTATAAGGCGGAGGAACTGGGGTATCATTCCCAGATTATTCTTTCAGGCCGGCGAATCAATGACGATATGGGTAAATATGTGGCGGAGAGCCTTGTAAAAGATCTGATCAGAGCAGATATTCCGGTGAAAAATGCGCGCGTGGCTATTCTGGGCTTCACCTTTAAGGAGAACTGCCCGGATACGAGAAATACGAAGGTGATCGATATTTACAGGGAGCTGGGTGAATATGGGATCGCACCGGTGGTCGTGGATCCTGCGGCCGATGCGGAGGAGGCGAAACGTCTGTATGGCATCAGCTTCCAGACCATGCAGGATGTTACCGATATGGACGCTGTGATCATTGCGGTGGCGCATGAGGAATTCCAGAAACTGGATAAAGAGCAGATCAGCGCTTTCTATCATCCGGCACACAGCAGGAAAGTTTTGATGGATATTAAAGGCGTGCTGGACAGAAAAGAGTTTATGACAGAGGATTATCTGTATTGGAGATTGTAAGAACAAAGAAGATTTCAATTAAATCATGGTGTATTCTGATTGGACTGCTGGCCTTTTTCTGGGGGATGCTGGCCGCAGGCGGGGTGGGTGTGTACAATGATTCCGAACAGTATATCACAATGCATATCCACCGGGAACCATTGTATCCGCTTTTTCTGGCTCTGTTTCGGGCGGTATGCGGCGAAGGGTATCTGACGGTCGCGGCGATGGCACAGGGTCTTTTGGCGGCGGCGGGGATTTGGGTCCTGTCGGGATACATTGCTGCGCATTTTAAATTGAAGATATGGGAGGAATTGCTTGTCATCCTGCTGCATCTTGCGCCGCATTTGGTGACACGTTACGTCTCCGTCCTGCATATTTTTCTGGAAAATTCGGTGATGAGTGAGGCTCTGTGTATTCCGCTGTTCTATTTTTTTCAGTATTATTTATTGCGGATGCTGTTGGAGGGGCGCGTGCGGGATAAGGCAGGCAGTCTGGTTTTGGCATTTTTGTTGTCCATGACCAGGGGGCAGATGATGACCACCATTTTGATGTGGATGGTACTTGTGCTTTTGCAGATGTTACTGAGAAGACAATATAGACGGCTGCTGTTTCCGGTACTTGCTGTGGCTTTGGTGTTTGGCATGCGCAGCCTGACGGTCCATATCTATAATTATGCAGTTACCGGATATTTTATGGGAAACACTTATGGGCAGGTCAACACGCTGACGAATGTGATCTATGCCTGCGACCGGGAGGATGGAGAGGTCTTTGAGGACGGAAGTCTCGAGCGGGAATTTTTTGACCGTTTTTATGACGAGGCAGATGCCATGGGATTGAATTATCAATACGGCGGTGATACTTTTGCCCAGAGGGCGCAGTATCTGGAAGAGCATCATGATGTGTTGAAGTTCCAGGTGCTGGAAGCGGATCTGTCCGCCTATTACTTCAGTTTAGGTAAGGTTGACTATTATCAGCAGAGCAGTATGTCGGATGAGATGGCAGGAATCATGCTTAAGAAGCTGCTTCCGGTGTGCCTCGGCCAGTGGCTGTATGATTATATCCTGCTGTGCACCAATGGGTTTATCCGCAGCATTGCCGTGGTGCATCCACTGATTAATTGGGCTGTGCTTCTTCTTTATGGACTGGCAGTCTGGCTGATGATATGGCATATATGGCGTACCGGCCGGTATGATGCAGCCTGGGTGATGGGGACGGCGCTTTTATTTATTGCAGCAAATGTGTGTGCCACATCCATGACGATCATGTGTCTTTCCCGGTATATGATATATGGGTTTTCGTTGTTCTATACGGCATTATTTTTGTCGATGAGAGAATTATTAAATAAAGTGAGGGTAAAAGATGGGTTATCAGGACATTCAATTTGACAAAGATACGGTTTTTCTGGTGGGCGGCGGCGCCGGTTTTATTGGTTCTAACCTGTGCGAGGCATTGATCAACATGGGTTATACCGTACGGTGCCTGGATGATCTTTCCACCGGCAAATATGAAAACATTGAGCCGTTAATATCCAACGGAAGATTTACCTTTATGAAAGGTGATATCCGCAGTCTGGACACCTGCAAAGAAGCAACGGAGGGTGTGGATTATGTGTTACAGCAGGCGGCCTGGGGCAGTGTGCCCAGGAGTATCGAGATGCCGCTTCTGTATGAGGAGATTAATATCCGTGGCACATTGAATATGATGGAGGCGTCCAGGATAAACGGCGTGAAGAAGTTCGTCTATGCTTCCAGTTCTTCTGTTTACGGGGATTCTCCAACATTACCGAAGAAAGAGGGGCAGGAGGGAAAAGTAATCTCCCCTTATGCGCTGACGAAGAGGGTGGATGAGGAGTACGGTCGTCTTTACAAAGAACTGTATGGATTGGATACTTATGGACTCCGCTATTTCAATGTGTTTGGACGCAGGCAGGATCCGAATGGTATGTATGCAGCGGTTATCCCGAAATTCATTAAACAGCTGTTGCACGGGGAAGTGCCCACCATCAATGGGGATGGGAAGCAGTCCAGGGATTTCACGTATATTGATAATGTGATCGAAGCTAACCTGCGGGCCTGCAAGGCTTCCGGCGATGCGGCGGGACAGGCCTTTAATATCGGCGCCGGCGGCAGGCTTTTCCTGATAGATATTTACTATCATCTCTGCAAAGCGCTGGGCAAAGATGTGAAACCCAATTTTGGGCCGCCGAGAAAGGGCGATGTGCGGGATTCCAATGCGGATATCACGAAGGCCAGGGAGCTGTTGGGGTATGATCCGGAATATGATTTTGAGAGAGGGATCGCACTGGCGATTGACTGGTATAAAGAATATTTGAAGTAAACAGCTTCGGCATCGGTATGGTCATAATGAAGTTGAGCCGATGCGGACAGGGAAATGAGGTATTTAATGAAATACAAGGTAGTCGTGTTTGGCGTGAAGGATACTTCTGAGAATATCGTGACATTTATCCAGGAGCAGATCTGTCCGGTGGATTTGGTGATCACCATCAGCCCGGAAGTCACAAAGAAGAATCAGGTATCAGGATATAAAGGGCTTTCCATCCTCACGGAAAAATATGGGATTCCGGTGCACGAGGCAGACAGCTATTTCCTGACGGATGAAAAAACGCAGAATTTTATGCGGGGGAATGAATTTGATATTGGCATTTCCATGGGCTGGCAGAGACTGATGCCTAAATCCGTGCTGGATTGTTTTAAGTATGGTGTCTATGGATTCCATGGCAACAGCGGTTATCTGCCCTTTGGCAGGGGACGCTCCCCCTTAAACTGGTCCATCATTCTGGGGGATACCCGGTTTAACCTGAATCTGTTCCGCTATGATGAGAAGGCGGACAGCCCCAATGTGTTTGCCACGGAGATGTTTTCCATCACCCCCCATGACGACATCCGCACAGCGCAGTATAAGAA
>CAYUKT010000229.1:3638-4597 GCA_964445285.1 uncultured Bacteroides sp.
ATCTGTTCCAAGAACCTGATCCGGAAGCTGTTAAAAGCCTATGAAGAGGATGCGATCGTGATCCGCACAGATTCCAGGGATTTTGATTCCTGGTATGAGAAGCGCACGGCGGCGGATGGTAAGATAGATTTTCATGCCAGAACCAGAGAGATCTACAATCTGATCCGCGGGGTGGCGGAGCCTTTTCCGGGAGCCTTTGCGATGTGCGGGGAGAATGAGGTACGGGTATGGGAAGCCCATCCCTTTGACGAGATGATAGACTTTTCGGCTTATGCTCCCGGTGAAGTGATTGATGTGTTTGACGGGAAACTGGTGGTGCGGACGGTGGACGGATCGCTTTTGATAGACCGCTACGAGTGTGTCCGCAGTCTGCAGGCAGGGGATGTGTTAGTATGAAGATTGCGGTTCGGCTGGACGATATCTCACCTGGCATGGATTGGGAGAAATTCCAGGCGTTTGCGGCGCTTTTGGATGAATTTGATATTAAGCCGTTGATCGGCGTGGTACCGGATAACCGGGATGAGAACCTGAACCGGGACGCTTTGCGGGAAGATTTCTGGGAATATGTCAGGAAACGCCAAGAGGAGGGCTGGGTGGTCGCCCAGCATGGCTGTTATCACGTGTATACACAGAAGAAGGGCGGTGTTTTCCCCTTAAATGATTTCTCAGAGTTTGCGGGTGTGCCCTATGAGGAACAGCTTGCCATGCTGAAGCATGGGAAAGAGATTCTGGCAGGGTATGGGATAGTGACTAAACTGTTTATGGCGCCGGCCCATTCCTATGACCGGAATACCTTACGGGCCTTAAAACAGTCCGGCTTTAAAGGACTGACGGATGGATTCGGGAGCAGGCCGTATCTGTGGCAGGGGCTGATTTTTTATCCGATTTCTTTTCGGCTGGAGAGCAGTCTTAAGAAGGACAAAGGATTTACCACGATGGTGGTACATACCAATACGCTG
>CAYUKT010000230.1:0-3904 GCA_964445285.1 uncultured Bacteroides sp.
GTGTAGAAGGGAGAAAAAACATGACAGATAAGGTAATTGAAAACAACCAGGTGGCAATCATGGGGGAGATCGTGAGTGATTTTTCCTTCAGCCATGAGATTTTTGGAGAGGGCTTCTATATGGTGGATATCAGTGTGGATCGACTCAGCGAGTCAACTGATATTATACCGGTGATGGTGTCTGAGCGTCTCATCGATGTCAATGAGGACTACAAGGGCATGAAGATCTGTATCACAGGACAGTTCCGTTCCTATAACAGGCATGAAGAGAGAAAGAACAGGCTGGTGTTGTCTGTTTTTGCAAGAGAGATTGAGTTTGTGGACGATATCGGGGAAGGGGCGAAGACGAACCAGATCTTTTTGGACGGCTATATCTGTAAGGCGCCGGTTTACCGCAAGACGCCGCTCGGCAGGGAGATTGCCGATCTGCTGCTGGCGGTGAACAGACCTTACGGAAAATCGGATTACATACCCTGTATCTGCTGGGGGCGCAACGCCCGGTTCGCGAGCAACTTCGAGGTGGGAAGCCGCTGTGCCATCTGGGGCAGGATCCAGAGCCGTGAATATATGAAGAAATTGTCGGAAGAGCAGCTGGAGAGACGGATTGCCTATGAGGTCTCGGTCAGTAAGCTGGAGATGATAGAGGACGAATGAGCGGGGCCGGAGAGCCCGGTCCGCAATACAGGTTCCATGGTTTCGCAGACTCCGCATTCTAAAATAATCAGTTGCATAAAGGGAACAGATGTGCTATGATATGCAAACATAGGTTTTATAGGGAAACGGATATGAGGTATCTGTATGGAAAAGGGCATGATTCAGATCTATAGCGGGGAAGGTCATGGAAAATCCCCGGCGGCATTGGGCAGGGCAGTTCAGGCAGCATGTGAGGGAGAATATGTCGTTATCATTCAGTTTTTAAAGGGAAGAGGATTGGCGGAATCGGAGTTCGTAAAGCGCCTGGAGCCGGAGATCAAGATATTCCGGTTTGAGAAGTCAGCGGAAGACTTCTCGCGGTTATCGGAAGAACATAAGGCGGAAGAGAAGCAGAATATCCGTAACGGCCTCAATTTTGCCAGGAAGATATTTAATACGGGAGAGTGTTCCCTGTTGATCTTAGATGAGGTGCTTGGTCTGATCGACAACGAAATCATCACGGTGGCGGAACTGAAGAATCTTCTTGCCGGCAAACCGGAAGAGATGGAGATCATCATGACCGGGATCAGCATCAATGACGAGGTTTGCGCACTGGCGGATAATGTGACCAGGGTGGAGACCATGCATTATAAAATCTGGGAATAGAGTAGTTGTCAGGGGTATCTTTTGATTGACAGAAAGAAGCCTGAGTGCTATGATAAGTTCAACATTATAGAGGTTGATAGAGGTTGCGTTTTTTATCAGTAGGGATGCAGATGCGGCAGGAGCAGGGGAAGCGTCAGGAAAGGAAAAGACGCCGAAAGGGGAGCCGCCTGTTCGTCTCTGCCTTGGGCATACAGTTAAGAGCTGTATGACTGTCATCTTTCGATGGGGCGCTATCTTGACCAGAAATGGCAGACTAGGAAGACTGGCCCTATGAGGTCAGTCTTTTTTTAAGAAACTGGCGCGCCGGAGAATCACATTATAGCGGGAGGAAATTATATGGCAATTTTTAAAGGGGCAGGTGTAGCGATCGTCACACCATTTCATGAGGACGGCAGTATCAATTATGAGAAATTTGCGGAACTTGTGGAGTTTCAGATTGCAGGCGGCACAGATGCCATTATCGTCTGCGGCACCACAGGAGAA
Source organism: uncultured Bacteroides sp. (assembly GCA_964445285.1). Lineage (GTDB taxonomy): Bacteria > Bacillota > Clostridia > Lachnospirales > Lachnospiraceae > UBA3282. The sequence goes on from CAYUKT010000230.1 coordinate 1,782, forward strand.
TCTTCCACATTGACCCATGAAGAACATCTGGATATGATCCGGTTTTGTGTGGAAACGGTTAAAGGCAGGGTGCCGGTGGTGGCCGGAACCGGTTCTAATTGTACGGAGACGGCGGTCTATCTGTCACAGGAGGCGGAGAAATACGGGGCGGATGCATTACTGCTGGTGACGCCTTATTATAACAAGGCTACCCAGAACGGCCTGTTTGCACATTATAAGAGGGTGGCTGACTGTGTGAAACTGCCGATCCTCCTGTATAATGTACCCAGCAGGACGGGATGTAATATCCTGCCGCAGACGGCGGTCAGACTGTGTACGGAAGTGGAGAATATCGTGGGTATCAAAGAAGCCAGCGGTAATATTTCCCAAATCGCGAAACTGCAGTCCCTGGCGGACGGCAAGGTGGATCTGTATTCCGGCAATGACGACCAGATTGTGCCGGTCCTTTCCCTTGGCGGTAAGGGCGTGATTTCCGTATTATCCAATGTGGCGCCCGGACAGACCCATGATATCTGCCAGAAGTTCTTTGACGGGGATGTGGAGGGCAGCATGAGAGAACAGCTTCGCGCCATCGATCTGTGTGATGCCCTGTTCTGTGAGGTGAACCCGATCCCAGTAAAGGCAGCCCTTAATCTGATGGGAAAGAAAGTGGGGCCGGCGCGGATGCCGCTGTCCGAGATGGAACCGCAGAATCTGGAGAGACTTAAGAAAGCCATGCAGGGATATGGGATCCTCTGATTGTAAAGAAGATAAACATCAGGAACTACAAAAACGTCTGTTAAATAAATTTTAGCAGACGTTTTTATGAAAATAGAAAATCGAGCGCCGGCGGCGCAGGAAAGAGGTAGATTATGGTAAAAGTGATCATGCATGGCTGCAATGGCAAGATGGGACAGACCATCTCCGGGTTGATTGCGGCGGATGATGAGATAGAGATTGTGGCGGGCGTGGATGCCAGGGATGAGGGGAAGAATCCTTATCCGGTGTTCGCGGATATTGCAGAGTGTACGGTGGAGGCGGATGCCGTCATAGACTTTTCCGTGGCGGCGGCAGTGGACGGACTGCTTGACTACTGCGTGGAGAAACGGGTTCCCTGTGTACTGTGTACCACAGGCCTTTCCGAGGGGCAGCTTGCAAAAGTAAAAGATGCTTCGCAAAAGGTGGCGATCCTGAAATCGGCCAATATGTCCCTTGGCATCAACATGCTTCTCAAACTGCTGAAGGAAGCGGCAGGGATTCTGGCGCCGGCGGGATTCGATATAGAGATTGTGGAGAAACATCACAACCAGAAAGTGGACGCACCCAGTGGTACGGCCCTGGCATTGGCGGATTCCATCAATGAGCGGATGGATCATGCCTATGAGTATGTTTATGACAGAAGCCAGGTCAGGGAGAAAAGAAAAGAGAAAGAGATTGGGATCAGTGCGGTCAGAGGCGGCACCATCGTGGGCGATCATGATGTGATCTTTGCCGGTGCGGACGAGGTGGTGACTTTCTCCCACAGGGCATATTCTAAGGCAGTGTTTGGCAAGGGAGCCATTCAGGCGGCGAAGTTCTTAAAAGGGCGTCCGGCCGGCATGTATGATATGGCGGATGTGATCGGATAAACTCTGCCATTATGACAGAGCTTTACAAAAAATGCACAATACGGGGGAACAGATGGACGAATTAGAATTAAAATACTTGAAAAGTTTAGCCAAGCAGTATCCAACGATCGCGGCGGCATCAACGGAGATCATCAATCTGCAGGCAATTCTGAACCTGCCCAAGGGTACGGAGCATTTCATGACGGATATTCATGGGGAATATGAGCAGTTCAACCATGTCTTGAAGAACGGTTCCGGTTCCGTGCGGCGTAAGATTGACGAGGAATTTGGCAATACCCTGAGCATTAAGGATAAGAAGAGTCTGGCGACCCTGATTTATTATCCGAATGAAAAACTGGATATCGTGATGCAGGAGGAGGACGAGAACTCCATTGAGGACTGGTATAAGATCACACTCCACAGACTGGTACAGATTACCAAGCGGGTTTCTTCTAAGTACACCAGATCCAAGGTGAGAAAGGCACTGCCCAAGGATTTTTCCTATATTCTAGAGGAACTGATCACGGAGAAGGCGGA
>CAYUKT010000230.1:3914-4567 GCA_964445285.1 uncultured Bacteroides sp.
ACAAGGAAGCATATTATAATGAGATCATCCACACCATTATCCGGATCGGCAGGGCGCCGGAGTTTATTGTGGCCCTGAGCAACCTGATCCAGCGGCTGGTCATTGACCATCTGCATATCGTGGGGGATATCTTTGACAGGGGGCCCGGTCCGCATATCATTCTGGATACCCTCTGCCAGTATCATTCGGTGGACGTGCAGTGGGGCAATCATGATATAGTCTGGATGGGAGCGGCCAGCGGTCATTTGGCCTGTATTGCCAATGTGATCCGGATGGCAGCCCGGTACGGCAATCTGGATACCCTGGAGGAGGGCTATGGTATCAATCTGATCCCGCTTGCCACCTTTGCACTGGATGTCTATAAGGACACGGACTGTGAGGCATTTGCCATCAAATATAATACGGATTATGATACCAAGGACTTAAGCCTGGATATGAAGATGCACAAGGCCATTGCCATTTTGCAGTTTAAGCTGGAAGGACAGTTGATCATGCGGCGGCCGGAGTTTGCCATGCAGGACAGGCTGCTCTTAGAGCATATCGATTATGAAAACAAGGCTTTGGTCATCGATGGGGTATCCTATCCCATGAAAGATGTGGATTTCCCGACAATTAATCCCAATCGGACATATGAAATGACACCGGAGGAAGAA
>CAYUKT010000231.1:0-4549 GCA_964445285.1 uncultured Bacteroides sp.
TGCAGTATGAACATGGTAATGTTATGATTCATAATACAAAATAACTTATGCGCAAAAGTTACAAATAAGGAGGTCGGGAAAGTATTATGAAGAGGAAAATAGCAGCAATTTTTATGGCAATGACAATGGTTATGGGTTTCACTGCCTGCGGAGGCGGCGCAGCAGAGACGGATGCAGGAAGCGGCACTGGTGAAGCAGCGCAGGCGAGCGGAGAAGCGCTCCGTTTTATGAACACGAAGATTGAGATCGACACGGCCCTGAAGGAATTTGCCAAGCAGTATCAGGAGGAGACCGGGCAGGAGGTCATCATTGAATCCCTTGGCGGCGGTGTAGATGTAAACGCACAGATCAAGAACTATTATGCGGCAGGAAATATGCCTGATATTTTTGCTTTTGCGGCAGATTCCTATAAGGCTTCTTTTAAGGACTGGGTGGAGCCGTTAGACGGGGAATCCTGGATCGAGGATACGGATTATGCCTTTCGGGGTGAGGATGGCAAGGTCTATGGAATGCCTTTCGCCCTTGAGGGAATCGGCCTGGCATATAATAAGGACATTCTGGATAAAGCAGGCGTGGATCCGGCAGCATTGACAAATATAGCAGCCTATGAGGCGGCTTTCCAGAAGATTGACGGCATGAAAGATGAATTGGGCATCACGGCGGTGTGTGCTGTGGCGGCGGAGTCCGGACAGATGAACTGGTCAACGGGAAATCATATGATGGCGGCTTATTATGCGCAGGGGCAGAGTCGTGATGACCATACCTATATCGACCAGGTAAATGCGGGGTCGATCGATACGGCCAGAATGGGTCAGTTTGCAGACTGGCTGAAACTGCTTTTTACTTATTCGGATCAGAACGTGCTGATTTCCGGTACTTATGATGATCAGCTTGCCTTGTGGGCGACAGGTAAGACCGCATTTATCACGCAGGGTAACTGGATCGATCCTTCCCTTCCTACCTATAATGCGGAATTTGCCTGCGGTATGGCGCCTTCAGCGTTTTTGGCGGAGGATGCGGATGGACTGTTAGTCGATGCACCCGCTGTCTGGGGTGTATATAACGGCAGTGAGAAGAAAGAAGCGGCGAAGGCATTTTTGAGAGCGCTGGCGGAGAGCGAGAGCGGACAAAAAGCCCTGGTTGAAAGCTGCGGTATGGTTTCGCCATTTAAATCCTGTAAGTTAGAGCCTTCTACACCGCTTGCAAAGAGTATGATCCCTTATATTAAAGAAGGCAAGACATATGCATGGGATTGGCTGACACAGCCGGAGGGAATGGCACAGAATTCCACAGGTTCTATTTTTGAACTGTATGCAAAAGAGGAGATTGACAAAAACGGATTTGTGGAGATGATGGGGACGGCTGTCAGCGATTATGTGGCACAGATGGGCAATTAACACTTATCTTCATGGCAATGGGTTACGCAATGTCTGCGCCGGTGCAGTTTTGGCGCCGGCGGACAGACTTGCAGTCTGAGAGAAAGGTATGATTATGAATATGAACGTTCAGGCTAAAAAAATTTCATCGTTGGCCGGAATATTTGTCGGCGCCGTTATGATGGTTCTGGCTTTGTATCTGGATATTTCCGGCAGTCGGGCTTCGTACAGGGGAACACTGTTGATTCTGGGTGCGGTTCTGGTCATGGCAGGTCTCTATATGATGCCTACCGGAAAGCACCGCACTATTATCAATGTCTTATTTTTGTTCCCGTTGATCTTTGCTTTTGCAGTGACGGTACTGATCCCGTTTGCATGTGGTATCTTCTATTCCATGACAGACTGGGATGGTATTAAATTCAACCATTTTGTGGGGCTTGGCAACTATATTTCCATGTTTAAGACCCAGGATTATCTGTATTCTTTTTGCGTCACCTTTATTTTTACGGTGGTGAATATGCTGTCTGTCAATGTGGTAGCGTTTGCGCTGGCTCTGTTGTGTACATCGAAGGTCAAGGCCAGGAACTTTTACCGCGCCGCTTTCTTTATCCCGAACCTGATCGGCGGTATCGTACTTGGTTATGTATGGCAGTTTATTTTTAACAAAGTATTGACCATGGTAGTGGAGGGCAGCGTCTCCATGCTGACAGATCCCAATCTGGCGCTGGTGGCGATCCTGATCGTCAGCACATGGCAGTATGCGGGATACATTATGATGATTTACGTCACCGGATTACAGGGAGTCCCACGGGATGTTCTGGAGGCTTCCAACGTGGACGGGGCGGACGGTCTGACGACACTCTTTAAGATTAAGATGCCGATGATAGCCAATACCTTTACCGTCTGCATTTTCCTGACACTGGTAAATTCTTTTAAACAGTTCGACTTGAACCTGGCGATCACCAATGGCGCTCCCAGCCGTATTCTTGCCGGCAAGGCCGTACCATCCACGGAATTTCTGGCTTTGAATATTTATAATACGGCTATTGCCAAGAACCAGTATGCGCTGGGGCAGACAAAGGCGGTAGTATTCTTTATCATCCTGGCAGTGGTATCTCTGACACAGGTGTCGATCAGTAAGAAGAAGGAGGTAGAGATGTAATGAGAGCGCAGAAAATCCGTACGGCTGTCGCAGAGGTAGTGGCAGTAGTTCTTACAATCATTGTTTTGGCTCCTTTCTTTCTGGTGGTGGTGAATTCCGCCAAGAGCAGCGGAGATATCATTTTAAATCCTATATCTCTGCCGGGCAACTGGGGGCAGCTATTTACCAATCTGGTCAATGTGATCAACAACCAGAATTTCAGTTATTGGAATTCCTTTTTCAGTTCCCTGCTGATCACGGTGGTGTCTTTGATCCTGCTCACCCTGTTTTCCAGCATGGCGGCCTGGGTGTTGGTCAGGAATAAGACCAAATGGTCCAATTTTATCTTTATGTTATTTGTGTCCGCTATGGTAATTCCGTTCCAGGTGGTTATGCTCCCGCTGCTTTCCACATTCAGGGAGACTTCCAATTTCCTTGGGATTCAGATGCTCCAGAGTTACAAAGGGATTATCTTTGCCTATCTGGGATTCGGTGGCTCCATGTCGGTATTCATCCTGCATGGATTTGTAAAAGGAGTTCCCTATGAATTGGAGGAAGCGGCATGGATTGATGGGTGCAGTCCGGAAGGAACCTTCTTCCGTATTATCTTCCCACTGTTAAAGCCGGTACAGGTCACTGTCCTGATCCTAAACGGTATCTGGATCTGGAACGATTATCTGCTTCCATCGCTGATGCTGGGATTGAACGGCAGGATTAAGACCCTTCCGGTGGCGGTGAGCAGTTTTGTGGGTTCTTATGTGAAACAATGGGATCTGATCCTGTCAGCGGCTCTTCTGGCAATGATTCCAATCATCGTCTTGTTCCTGTTTGCCCAGAAGCAGATCATGCAGGGTATGGTTGATGGAGCGATCAAGTAATGGGAGATACAGGAATAGATAGATAATAGGTATGGAATAAATATTGTAGGTATAAATATTTGGAATAAAAAACAGGTAAAAATCCGGAGTGATATCGCTCCGGATTTTTTGCTCCGGTTTTTGGATTTATAGATTTACTTTAGCATACTACTATGATAAAATACAAAAGTGTGCGAAAACATTATTAATCTTGGATATGACTTTGGGAGGAGGAAGATTATGAAAAAGAAACTTGCAATGATGTTAATGGTATTTGTCATGGCCTGTACAGCGCTGACAGGCTGCGGCAGAACAAAGGAGACGGCGGCATCCGCCAGCGAGGGTGGTATGGATCTGGTGTATGCAGTGGAGACCGGTTCCGCCGGTGAAGCGGTGGCAGCTGAGAAGGGTTTTAAGACCAACTCAGTGGCATCCCAGGCCGATGCCCTGATGGAGGTGGCTTCCGGTACTTCGGATGCGGCGATCATCGATCTTTTGATGGCAGGCGCCATGATCGGGGAAGGCACCAGTTATCCCGGCCTGGTACATACGGATGAGCTGACGACAGAAGAATATGGGGTGGGATGCCGCAAGGGTTCTGACTTGGCTTCTTATATCAATGCCGTGTTTGCGGAAAGTTATGCGGACGGTTCCATGAAAGAGATCGCAACCACTTATGGCGTACAGGAGGCGTTGGTAGAGCAGGCAGCCGCAGAGTTTACGGCTTCCGCTTCGGACAGCGATGTGGCCTATATTCAGGGCAAAGGTTCCCTCATAGTAGGCATCACGGAGTTTGAACCCATGGATTATAAAGACGCTTCCGGGGAGTGGATTGGCTTTGACGCGGACATGGCTCGTATGGTAGCGGATAAGCTGGGGGTGGAAGCGCAGTTCGTGATCATCGATTGGGATAACAAGAGCATGGAATTGGAATCGAAAAATATCGATGTGGTGTGGAACGGCATGACATTGACCAATGAAGTGAGAGAGGCGATGGAGTGCACGAATCCTTACTGTAATAATGCCCAGGTAATCGTGGTGCCGGGTAAATAATGACGGTTGTATGCGCCATTATCATAAAAGATTTTGCTGTGGGTGAGGGGTAAGATAGTATGTTCTGGAGTGTTACGCTGTCCCTGCTGGACGGGCTTTGGACCAGCTTTGAGATTTTTATT
>CAYUKT010000232.1:0-4538 GCA_964445285.1 uncultured Bacteroides sp.
AATCGGACAGCATCTTAACCGTATCCATGGAATCATTGCCGCCCGCATAAAACAGACACTCGATATCATGCTTCTCCATGATCTCAAATATTTTCTCGTATACATCCTCGTGTCCCTCGATCTTTGGCATCTTGAAACGGCAGGAACCAAGGAATGCGGAGGGCGTTCTCTTTAAGAGTTCGATCCCTGTCTCGTCATCCAGATACTCGCCAAGATCGATCATTTTGTCCTCCAAAAAACCTTCAATACCGTGAACCATACCATAAATTTTCTTCACACCCAGCTTCTTCGCAGCGGCGTACACGCCTGCTACAGAAGAATTGATAACGGCTGTAGGGCCGCCAGACTGACCAACAACAATATTTCCTTTCATATAGCTGTCTCTCCTTTGATTATTTTCTGATTTACTATAGGTTATCACCGGTGTCCACCAGACACCATCAAGATTATACCAAATATTCTCAGGCAAGACAAGTTCTACATTGTATTTATCCGATAAACATGTTAGACTCAAAAATAGAATTTATCATTTTATCAAAGGAGTATTATGAGCGAATATATTATCAGCTGTTGTTCCACCGCAGACCTTTCGGCGGAGCACTTCAAAAAACGTAACATTCATTATATTTGTTTCCACTACGAACTGGACGGCGTACAATACAGCGATGACTTGGGAAAGTCCATGCCTTTTGACCAGTTTTATCAGGCTATGGCAGACGGCGCTGACACCAAGACATCCCAGATCAATGCAGTCGAGTTTACAGAGTATTTCGAACCTTTTCTCAAAGAGGGAAAAGATATCCTGCATCTAAGCTTGTCCTCCGGTATCTCCGGCGTTGTCAATTCAGCCATGACAGCCAAAGTCAATCTGGAAGAACAATATCCAGACAGAAGGATTTATATTGTAGATTCCCTTGCCGCTTCCTCCGGTTATGGACTGTTAATGGATAAACTGGCAGACCTGCGCGATGAGGGCATGTCCGTGGATGAGCTGTATAACTGGGCAATGGAGAACCGCCTGAGACTCAATCACTGGTTTTTCTCCACCGACCTGACCTTTTATATCCGCGGCGGCCGTATCTCCAAAGCCTCCGGTTTTATCGGCGGCATGTTAAATATCTGCCCGCTTCTCAACGTAGATCACCAGGGAAAACTGATTCCCCGCTACAAGATCCGCACCAAGCGCAAGGTGATCCATACGATTGTAGATAAGATGGAAGAATGTCTGGAAGAAGGACGTGACTATAACGGCAAATGCTATATCTCCCAGTCGGCCTGCTATGAAGACGCAAAGGCTGTTGCAGCGTTAATAGAAGAACGCTTCCCACATCTTGACGGCAAAGTCCTGATCAATAATATCGGCACCACCATCGGCGCCCACACCGGCCCCGGCACAGTGGCCGTATTCTTCTGGGGAAAGCAAAGGGTTGACTAAATTAGTCAACCCTTTGCTTTCCCCTCCGCCTATTCCGAGGCCGCGAAGCGACCCTCGCAAAGTTATTTGCGAAGCAAATTACTTTTGTCAGCCGCCGCAATAATATGCAAAATACCTCTCCCTCACCGCCTGATAAGCGCCTCTGGGCGGATAGATCTTTTTGCCGGTGTCCATCTGAATCTCTGTCTTATTCAGGTATTCTATATGTTCCATATTGACGAGATAGGCAATCCCCACCCGCATAAATTCAGGATAAGGGGAAAGCATCTCCACTATCTTTGCCATGGTGATACGCAGCATGCACTGTGTGCCGTTTGCAAAATGCAGACATTGGACTTTGCCCTGCGCCTCACAGTACACAATATCATCCACCGCAATCCGCTGCAGGGTATTCTCGATCCGCACCAGAATATATTTTTTGCGCTCCTCTTCCGTCTCCTTCAAAAATCTGTCCAGAAGCGGAAACAATTTCTCGCCCGAGAGCGGTTTTACCAGATACTGCACCGCCTCCACCTCATACGCATCAAGCGCAAACTCCTTGGATGTGGTCAGGAACACGATCTGACTGCGGTTTCCCATACGCCGCAGTTCCCTAGCCGCCTCAATGCCCATCTTGTCCGGCATGTAAATATCCAGTATGATCAGATCCGGCAGATATGACTGCCGTTCAATCAGATCAAGCAATTCTCCGGCGCTCTCGAAACTTTCCACACGAAAATCTTCTACCAAATGGCTGTTGCGGTATTCTGTTAACAGCTGCTCCGTTTTATGCAATTGTTCTACTTCATCATCGCATAGCGCAATCAGATACATGGATTTTCTCCTATCACATCATCGCCGAGATGTCTCTGTCAGACGGGATGTTTACAACCAGGCGGAATACAAACATTCCATTGTCATTTTTAAAATCATATTCCCCGTCAAATTTTTCCGCTGTCTTAACAATGCTCATTGCGCCCAGACCGCCCGAATCCTCAGGCCTTGGCAGTCCCTTCTCAGTTCCTGCTTCCATCTTGCAGGTATTGCTGCAGTAAATGGCCAGTTTATTTTTCTTTTTTCTGATCGACAAACGGATAACACATTCCCTCTGCGCATCTTCCTTTCGGGCCTCCATACAACCATAGAGGGCATTCTCCCAGGCATTGGCCAGTATGGTAAGCAGATCTATATTGGGAATCCCAATCTCCCTGTCAAGTTCCACATCCAGCGAGACTTCAATCTGTTCCTTCCGCGCCTGGTCTGCGTAAGCTGAGAGAATCCTGTTGACTGCTGCATTCCCGCAGATCTTTTCCGAATCTTCTTCCTCAGCGGCCCCGAGCAGTTCCAGATTCCGTTCCAGCAGTCTGTGATTCATCTCCATCAGTTGTGTTTCCTGCCTGTATTCCTTTTCCATACCGATATGCAGATAAAGCCGGAATACCAGAATCTGCAGGATACCCGTCAAGAAAAAGTTCATGGCAATCTGAAATAGACGGTAGGGTGTCTGATCATGAATAGAGGGATTGAGAATAAAACCAATCCCCAGAAATAGACTCAGCATCATAATCGCCACGCTGAAACGATCCAATTCGTTCTCAACATAATCAGAAAACCCCCGGATGGAACTTTTCATCTTTCTATCTATAAAAAGGGCGATCAGTCCAAGCAGCACAACACGCGCAATAATGTCCGCCCATACATTTCTATGGAAGAAAATAACTGCAATCTCAATACCGCCAACCATAAATACGGACATCAGATAAAATATAAGCGCCAGTTTATACAGAGAAACATGTATAGAATCCCGGCTGATCCAGACAGCAAAAACACCAAAACACAAATAGGCGGTAAACGCCCCCGCACGCGCAAATGCTTCTTGGGAAACAGCATACCAGATACAGGTCAGAAGAATCAGTGCCACATAAAAGCATCCGCAAACAATAAATGTCTTCTTTTTAATAAATTTGGACTCGCTGATCAGGAAAAAGAGCAAAATAGTTCCCCCGATACTGACCACCATCCGCATGAACGCCACCACTACAGAACCGCCTAACATGACACTCCACCCTCCACTTTTTGCCCGTTGCCCGCATAATTCAAAATCACCTGACAGGTAAATATTCCATTCGCCGCGGAAAAATTGACATCACCGTCATATTTTTTTACAACACACAGGACACTATTTATTCCTACGCCGATGCGCTCCCGATTGCTGGGAATCCCATCCCTAAATTCGACTTTTGCAGTACAGATATTTTTACATACAAAAATCAACTTATTCCCCTTCTGCCACAGGGAAATCTCCATCCACTTCTCTCCCTCTTCCCGCTCACAGGCATTGACCGCATTCTCCAGAATATTTGCCAAAACAGTCACCAGATCGTAATCGGAGATCCCCACCGTTGCTCCCAGACGAATATCGCTTGTCACCTCTATCTGCTCCCGTCTTGCCTTACTCACATAAGCGTTCAGCACATTGTTCACCACATGGTTCTTACAAAAAATGCCGCTGTATTTCTCCTCCTCCTGCCTCTCATACTCCTGCAGGTAATCCAAGATTGCCCGATAATCTTCATGCCTGGCATACTCTGCCACCACCATATTATGATGCCTGAAATCATGCCTCGTCTGTCTGGCGCTTTGCTCCATCTGCTCATAGGCGCCAATCTGCGCCTGCAGATGCTTCTCATGAAGCTGCATCTGCTTTAGCTGATTGACATAGTCAGCCTGCGCAATAAAGCGAAAAAGCTGTATATGTATGATCACCATCATGCTGCCCGTGGAAAGGACCAATGCCACATAAAGCGGACTGTTCTGTTTCACTCCATCATTATAAAAAATCATAATCGTCATCACGGCAAACGTAAAAAACGAGATTGCAGACACCGTTTTATAACCAATCTGTACCTCCTTATACATACGCAGCATCCTTTTCTTAAGCACACTATGATATATAAACAGAGTCAACAGATTCAATCCTATGCGGAGTCCCCAGACCGCCAGATTACCCCCACCGGCAAATGTTTTCGTGATCACTGAAACCAGCAGATAAAAAAGTGTCCATAGACTATAGTAAGCAGACATCAAAAACAGAGATTTTTCCGGTTCGGAATCTGACATCCAA
>CAYUKT010000233.1:0-4530 GCA_964445285.1 uncultured Bacteroides sp.
TTCTGCTTCCGGTCCGCTTCCTGTATCACCTGGCCCGTCTGTATCGGAATAGGCTCCTCTTTACCGCCCTTCGCAGCATATCCCCACAGAAGTATCAAAAGCAGTACAATAACCACAACAGCCACCGCCGCCGTTACCACCAAAGCCATCTTACTCTCCTGCCTGTCCGGATCGTTATTCCTTTCGTCCCACCAATCTGACACTCTCGTCATAAATTCATGCATAATATCCTTCCTTCTTTCATTTGTATTCAACATTTGGAAATCAGCGGCGATCTGCCGGGAACCGGCGCCATAGAGGCGCGGTATAAAGTATACTTTAAAATGAATCCAAAGATTGTATGGTTAAGATAACAGATACACTTCCGATTGACAATATCGGAAATATTCACAAAATTTCCCCACAAAATAAAGGGTACATCCCCCAAAAACAGGATGTACCCTGATTTTAATCCTCCCAAACGAAATTTCGTCCATACTAATAAGTCAGTATCTCATAGCCATCTTCCGTCACAACAAGCGTCACTTCCCACTGTGCGGAAGGCTTGCCGTCATCCGTGTAGACCGTCCATCCGTCCTCATCGTCAATATAAATATCCGCCTTACCCATATTGACCATCGGCTCTATCGTAAACACCATACCAGGCACCATCAACATTTCCGTCCCCTTGCTGGTCACATAGCTGACGAAAGGCTCCTCATGAAATTCCAGCCCCACGCCGTGACCGCCAATCTCCCGGACAATGGAATAACCGTTCTTCTTCGCATGGTTGTTGATAGCCTCCGCCATATCCCCCAGGAAGTTCCAAGGCTTCACCTGCTCAAGACCCACATCAATACACTCCCTGGCCACGCGCACCAGCTTCTGCGTCTCCTCCGGCACATTTCCCAACATAAACATCCTGGAAGAGTCCGAAAAATATCCCTGATAGATTGTGGATACATCCACATTCACGATATCGCCATCCTGCAGCAGACGTTCCTCGCTGGGAATCCCATGACATACCACCTCATTGATGGAAGTACAGACGCTCTTCGGAAATCCCTCATAATGAAGTGGTGCCGCAATCCCTCCCATCTCTTTGGTCATATCACAGACAATCCTGTCAATCTCCTCCGTACTCATCCCGATATGGATCTGCTTTTCAATCTCATCCAAAATCGCAATATTGAGCTTACTGCTCTCCCGGATTCCCTGAATCTGCTCCGGTGTTTTCAGTATATCATGGCTTGGCACAATATGTCCCTGCAGGGCATAACTCTCAATTTTCTCATCCATAGCCATATGACAAGCTTTATATTTTCTGCCGCTGCCGCACCAGCAAAGATCGTTTCGTCCCAGTTTTCTCATTGCATAGAATCCTCCCGATATCATCCATTCCACAGCCGTATCTATTGTAGCCCATCTGGATGTTAAATTCAAGGTTGAGGGAAATTATATGTAATACCGCTTGAAACTCTTTGTGCTTTATGTTAATATTAGGCATAGGAAAAGCACCCACTCCAATGTGGATGCTCCCAGGGTGGAAATGTCCATACGGACACCGCCTCACCTGTGGCTAGACAGGTGAGGCATTTTTATTTCTTCTTTCCGCTTCTCTTATCGAGAAAGGTCAGAAACGCAATAATGAACCCGCCAAACCTAGGCAAACTGTAAATACCATCTAATCCTGATTTACTAAATCGTGATTAGGCAAATCAGGATTAGATGTTGTAAGCCTAGATCCGGCATTCCACAATATCTCCCAAAGAAAACAGCATAATATGTTCATCCTTTGAGGCAGCTTTTCTGACTCTGTCATCAAACCCGGACTCGGAAAAAAGTGCGTAATAGAATTCTGCCTGTTCTTTCTGCGGTGTCAGCTTTGCTACCGTATTCAAATATTCCCCATAGCTGAATGGTTTGCTTTTAAATTTGCATTCTCCTACCAGATATTCCTTCATCTGACCTGAAACTGCCAGAATATCAATCTCTGTCTCCGCAATCCTGAGCCCCATCGGCTTCTGCGTATCCCGCACCGTGGTCTTACCAAAGAAACGTCCTATCCTCGCGTAGCGAAAAGGCAGGGCATTGGATTTCTGTAGTTCCTGTATATATTGCCTGCACACATCCTCAAAAGTATAAGACGCAAATTCATGAAGAAAAGGCATCACCGCAAAATCGCATACACCCTCCGCATCTCCCGATTCCAGCGCAGAATAGTTCGTAAAGGCAAAGGCATACCAGAACCGGAAGAAGTGGTCTGTCAATTTATAAATCCCTCTGTTGGTGTTGACCTGATCCTTGATTCCCGCATCCACGGATAATTCCCGCTCCACAATTCCCAGCTGAATAAGATTTTTCAGATACACGCTGGTCTTAGAGGTATTCTCTACCAGTGACTTCTGGCTGATATCATTCAATCGGGTGTTCCCCAGCGCTACCGCCTCAATCAGCGAATTATATAGAGGTATCTCCCGCAGTTCCTGCCGCAGCATAAAATCTACCTCACTATATAGAGCACAGCCCTTGGTAAGTACATTCTCCCTGATATTTTCCGCCAGCGGCCTCTCCGGATCAAACTGTCTGAGATAATGCGGAATCCCCCCCAGGATAGAATAGACCAATACCTTATCCCGATTTGAATAATTAGGGAAAAAATCCACCGCATCATAAAAATTCATAGCGCCCATTTTATAGATGCCCGTTGCTCTGCCATAAAGAGGATTCTTTTCCGACAATAATTCCTTTTCTATAAAACTCATGGCACTGCCGCACAAAACCAGCATAACATTAGAATCCTTCAGTATTTCATCCCATAAATTCTGCAAAATAGATGGAATCGATGGGTTATCCTTGCACATATAAGGGAACTCATCAATGACCAGCAGCTTCTTATGGTCACCGTAAGGCAGATCCAAAATCGCACGAAATGCCTTATCCCAATCCGCGAACTGATCCACATACCGTTTCGCCGGAATCTCTTCCTTAAACATCTGCTCCGAGAAAGCTTTCAGCTGCAATCTGTCCGTACATTCCCGGCAGGCAAAGAATACGTGCGGTTTCCCTTCGCAAAACTTCCTGAGCGTCTCTGTCTTACCCACACGGCGTCTTCCATAAAGAACAACCAGCTGTCCGTTATCCGTTTTATATTTATTTTCCAAAAATTGAAGTTCCGCTTTTCTTCCGATGAACATATCGCCTTCTCCTTTCCCTAATCATGATTTACTTAATCATGATTAGATGTATTTAATACTATTATTTTATCTAATCTAGATTAAGTAAATTTAGATTTGAGTATATTATATGCCATGGCGATATAAATTACAAGACATAAATCAGGCAAACGCTCAAAAAAGGGATACCGCCTCTATGCGATATCCCTCTACGATGTCTTATTATGTGTGATCCGTGAAAATATATTCGTGGATGCCTGTTGTGAGCAACTACTTTACAACCGTAGCATTAATGTGCAAATCTTCCGTCTCGCTCGAATTTATAATGAAGAAATAATATCTGCCATCCTGCTCGACCTCATATTCAAAATAAATAGTATCACTTCCCTCGGCACAATGCATGATATTATCGGGATCTTTGATCCCCGTCTCAAAAGTCATGTCCGTTGGATCTCCAACGACAAGAGCCGTAATTACATCACCCACATCCTCGGAAAATCCGCTGGACATATAGGTCTTTCCTGCCCGCACATTCCACTCAAGATTAATAACCCTTCCGCGCCCGTTCATATTGACATCATCCATGATCACGATATCTTCCGGATCAATATTAAATCTTCTCGCTATTTCCTCTTTCGCCGCCTGATCTGCCGCATCACCAGATTCCAAAGATGCTTTTACCTGAGTTCCTGTCACATAGCCTTCATAAGCATCTGTCAGTTCGTTCCCGGCCGCAAGAGATGAAAAACTGCTTCCAAACAGGAAAACAACCGTCAGCATCACTGCCCCGCTCTTCCGAAATCCACCTTTTTTATGATACTCGCCCATAGCCGCTACTCTCCTCTCATAATTTGACCTGTCATCAGCCAGTGCGAACAGTTGGAATCGGGCCCTTTTCTTATCCTCATGCAGCATATTGAGTATCGTCTGGAAATACTGCTGCTCCGAAAATCTTTTACCAGCTTTCTCACACACCATTCTATCGCAGCTCATCTCGCAGATTAAATTCATCTGCTTCAGCATAATATGTACCAAGGGATTAAATACATGCAAGAGACTGATGATGATGCCAAACGCCTTTAAGAGCATGTCCTTCTCCGCAAAATGACATAACTCATGATAGAGGATGATCTCCGTCTCTTCCTCTGTGTACATATTCAGCGGCAGGATCACTACCATACCATGGTGATATGTAATACACGGCATCTCCACCAAATCGTTCCTGCACAGGGTGACCTTGCCCTCTATCCCAAGTTCAGTACATATTTCCGAGAAGCAGCGCTTCGTTGCCTCGTCTTCTTCCGGAATATTTCCCCTGCAGACCATCACCCACTCATGACGGTTGTACAGCTTATAGGCCAATAACAACAGGAAC
>CAYUKT010000234.1:0-1700 GCA_964445285.1 uncultured Bacteroides sp.
ACCTCATGATCGCTGGTCTGTCTGTCCGCAATCCTCGTGTGAAGCGCCAGAATACCAAACTCATCGATTGCATATTCCATCTCTTCTGCATACTGCTTCGCATACTCCACAAGCGCTTCATTGTCAAGCGGTTCGATATCCACCCGCAGGTTAAAGTTATTCGACAAAGCCGCATGATCCGCAAGCAGCTGGTTGATATTCTGCTTCGTATCTACCATGAGAAGCAAAAGTCCCATATTGTCCTTCTCCAGAAACTTAACCATCTTGGAGATCGTCTCGGATCTTAACTTGGACGGTTTGTCTATGATCAGTGCCCCGTTATCCAGCCTGCCAAAGGTTGCCGCCACATCTTTCTTGTTGAGAACCGGCCCGTCTATCTTCGCCACTTTGCCGGAGAAATTACCATCATTATACTGCATCTCCCGAATCAGCGCCTTCGCTAGCTCCATCGCCATGTCCTTTTCTTCTCCGCTGATCAGCACATTTCCCGTACAGGACGCCAGGCTCATATTGTCAAGCACATTCACAAGCTGCCTTCTGGATTTGCGGTGATGCACAAACTGCCCAAAGAGTTCCTGCTCTTCCGTTGTTAGCTCGCGCCCCTGCGCTCCCGGCTCCTCGACCGGTTCTTCTGCCGGTTTCTCCCTTCTGCGCGGCGGTCTTCCGGATTCTCTCCTTCCGCTCCGCTCCCGGCTTCGTTCCTCTTCAACTTCTTCTTCGAGCTCTTCTGACTCAACCGGTTCTTCCACTTCCGCTTCTTCCGGCTCATCAAATTCCGCAGGCTGCTCCATTACCGCGGGCTCTTCTGCTGCCTCTTCCGATCCGGATCCATCCTCATCGTTATCCGGCAGAATTACTTTCTTCACCTTAGGCTTCTTGCCTGACTCTTTCATGATAGCCGCCATGAACGCCTTTTCCAATTCCTCTAAAAGTCCGTTTTTGGTAGCCTCATCGAAATTCGCAAATAACCGTCCTGTCTGCGCCATAATATGCTGGCGGACATCTTCCATGCGCTTTTCTTCGTTGGTCTTCTTTACCTGCTCCCACTCAGCCATGATATCATCAATGCTGAGTTGCCCGGTAATCTGCTTCTCCATCTTCTCGGCCTCAGGCATCACCAGACTGATCTGGCCGTCATACTCCTGAGACAGCATTTTATCAAACTCTGTGGGCTTGGTGTTTAACGGCGTGAGCGTACCTGTCGTTGCCCCCGGTACCAGTCCGGCCTTTTTCTGGCTGGCCGCCTGTGCGCGCAGGGCCGCCTGCTGCAATCTCTCGGCCTCCTTTTTCATCTGCTCAATGATCTGCTGGGCATCAAAGAAAAGAGCCTCATCCGGGACGATCTCTTCCTCGTCCTCCTTGTTATCCTCCGCTTTCTTATCCGTATCTACAGACGGCAGTTTTGCCGTTTCCTCTAAAAGAGGCGCGATAATGGATTCTGTGATAGAAGGAGTTTTCTGCTCCTCCTCTTCAGATACATCCTCATCCGCGAAATCCTCCTGCCCCGGTTCGTTTTCTGACAGCTCATCCTCTATAAATTCGTCTTCCTCAACCGGCTCATCATACTCTTCTTCCATCAGATCATCGGATCCATCATAATCCTCTTCCGTCAAGTCATCCGCTTCGTCATAATCCTCGTCTGTCAGACCATCCGGTTCGTCATAATCCCTTTCCATCAGATCATCCGGTTCATCTTCCTC
>CAYUKT010000234.1:1800-4502 GCA_964445285.1 uncultured Bacteroides sp.
TTCATATCCGGCCTCATCGTCTTCCGCCATGTCCTCCGGCATAGTCTCTTCCACCGAATCTTCCTGCTCTTCGCCAGCGCTTCTGCCGGTAATCCAGCGGTCATATTTCTCCTGTTGTTCCGGACTCAAGGGCTGGTGCAGTGCTTTAAGCTCCAACGCCTTAATGACATACCTGCCATCCCCAAACCAGAGAAACATCTCGTCACATTCTTCTACACACTTGGTCGTCAACCCAATACGATGATACAGATAAGCCAGCTCATACACCCATTTTTCCCTGGGCTCACGCTTCTTGAACTCCTCCAGGACTGCAATCCTTTCCTCCATACTCACGTCCTGCGCTTCATAAAGCTTGTACTGCAAAACATACCTGTTGGTATCCTTAGGCGCTATCTGCACAAATTCCTTATAATACTCGATCGCCTGCACATACTCTTCCATCTTGATAGCCAGCTCACACAGGGAATATACGATCAGTCTGCCTGTCGGGTGTTTCTCATAAGCTAAGAGCAGCAGATCCTTACTTTCCTGATATCTTCTGTTAATCTTATACAGATCGCTGATGGTACACAGCATCATGACGCTTCTGACCCTGCGCCAGTCCACCGTATCTGCGATCTTAACCGCTTCCACGTATTCTCCCTCTGCTATCAGTGCCTTAATCTCATCGGCACGAACTTTGTATTCATACTTATCCAAGGTGCTCACCTCATTAACGTACTTTGCCACTTTCTCTTATTATACAGTACCTTAACCTAATATTATCTATTTCTATATCAGGAAACTTTTCAGTTCAATCCGAGTCCACAAAGCGAATCTGCCATCGATTGAAGCTCGATTTTACCCTGTTTAAGTTTACCATAGACGCCTGGCAATGTAAATAAAATATAAAGAAAAAAGCACCTCCGGTTTGGTATCTTATTGTAAGAATATACCAAGATATGGAGATGCCGCAATATACAATCACTTTATATTGTACTTATATCACAAAACCCTCACTGACCCTTCACGCGGCCAAGCCGGTTGCTCAGTTCTGCAAAACGTTCTAATGTAAATGTTTCTCCGCGTATCGTTTTAGAAACTCCCATCTGTTCCAGAACATCCTCAACCTGCTGCCTGGTCACCCCCAGACTGCCCGCGTTGACAAGGCCGTTCACCAGCGTTTTCCTGCGCTGGTTAAAAGATGCCCTGATCACGGCAAACAGATAGGCCTCATCGTCCACTTCTACCGGCGGATCTATATGACGCGTCAGGCGGATCACCGTACTGTCTACTTTCGGCCGCGGTATAAAGCAGGATGCCGGCACCCGCACCATCACTTCCGGCTTTGAAAAATACTGTACCGCCAGGGACAAAGCCCCATAATCCTTAGTGCCAGGCCCTACCTGCATACGTTCCGCCACTTCACTCTGTACCATGACCGTAATGCTCTCAATCGGAACATGACTCTCAAAGAGCGCCATGATGATCGGTGTCGTGATATAATATGGAAGATTCGCCACTACCTTAAGCGGCCGACCGCCTTGTTCCTCCGACAGCTTCTGCAAATCCACTTTCAGGATATCAGCATTTAAGATCGTAATATTATCATAGGGTGCCAGCGTCTCTTCCAGAATGGGAATCAGATCCTTATCTATCTCCACCGCGACCACACGGCCGGCCGCCTCTGCCAGATACTGCGTCAAAGTACCGATACCCGGCCCTATTTCCAGGACACTGTCCTCCTTTGTGATCTGCGCCGCTCCCATGATCTTACGGAGAATATGCGTATCGATCAAAAAATTCTGTCCATATTTTTTCTCCAGATGGAACTCGTATTTCTGCAGGATTTCCGCTGTATTACACATATTGCCCAAATTAGCCATAACAATACCCCCTTTTCTCAATTCACTTGTCCATACGAACAAGCCTGCCGCCCCACTGCCTGCCAAAACAGCTGCATACTGTTTACATATTATTATATGTTATAGATGAAACAACCTTCTGGCATTGGCCTCTGTCATCTCCACCACTTCCTCATAAGATATGCCCTTAAGTTCTGCGATGGCCTCTGCCACACAGGGCAGGTTCAGAGATGTATTTCGTTTCCCCCGATTCGGTTCCGGTGCCAGGTAAGGGCTGTCTGTCTCTAACAGTATCCTTTCCATCGGAATATATGCCACTGCTTCCTTTAACTTCTTAGCATTCTTAAACGTGATCACGCCCCCGATGCCAAAGTAAAAATCCATATTCAGATATTCTCTCGCCATCTCCTTCGCATAAGAAAAACAATGCACCACACCGCCGATTTCTCCCGCATGATGGGCCTGCATGATCTCCAGTGTATCCTTGGCCGCCTCTCTGGAATGAATGATCACGGGAAGTTCCACCTGTCTGGCGAGCATCAGCTGCCTCTCAAACCATTCCTTCTGTAAAGCGGGACCCGGTTCCGGCCAGTGATAATCCAGCCCGGTCTCTCCCACTGCCACAATCTTATCCAGGGCACACCAATCCCGCAGCAGTCCAAAGTTTTCCTCATTCAATTCTCCCACTTCGCTGGGATGCACGCCGACAGCCCCATAGATAAAAGAATACTCCTGCGTGAGTGCCACAGTCGCCCTGCATCCCGCAAGGCTCGCCCCAATGTTAACCACCGTGCCGATTCCCTGCCCGTTTAAGGAAGCGAGCAGTTCTCCTCTATCCTCATCAAATACCTCATCGTC
>CAYUKT010000235.1:0-4497 GCA_964445285.1 uncultured Bacteroides sp.
AAAACCGTATGCATACCATCAAGGCCGTGATGGCAGTGACACTTGGTGAATATAAGTTGGATTAGGGCAGCGGCTTCTAAGGTGTAGATGGCGGTAAAGCGTCTCAAGAATAAGATATCCTGCCTGATGGCATTTTGACAGGAGAAGTATCAGGGAAATGAAGACAGACAAATCAGATATTTTGACATGGCTTAGAAACAGTGAAGATTATGTTTCGGGGCAGCAGCTGTGCGACCGTTTCGGGGTTTCCCGGACGGCGGTCTGGAAGGTGATCAATCAGTTGAAGGAAGAAGGCTATCAGATCGAGTCCGTACCGCGCAGAGGATATCGGCTGGTGGAGAGCCCAGCGGATGCTTATTCTGCCAGTGAGATCGCCAGCAGGCTGCAGACCACCTGGGCTGGGCGGAACCTGCATTTTTTTGCTTCCACAGGTTCTACCAATCCGGATGCCAAACATTTTGCAGAGGAGGGTGAGCCCCATGGAACCATTGTGGTGGCGGACAGACAGACCGCGGGCCGGGGAAGAAGGGGAAGATCCTGGGCTTCTCCTGCCGGGACATCGATTTATTTTACCATCGTGGTCAGACCTCAATTTGCGCCGGACAAGGCTTCCATGATCACTCTGGTGACAGCCCTCAGTGTGGCCCAGGCCATCGAGGAGGTTACGGGGCTGCCGGCAGAGATTAAGTGGCCCAACGATATTGTGGTGCATAGGAAGAAAGTCTGCGGCATCCTCACAGAGATGAGTATGACGCCGGAGATGGATGAGATTCAGTTCGTGGTGGCGGGTGTGGGTGTGAATACGAATCACGACAGCCCGGAGGATTTCCCGGAGGAAATCCGTGAAACGGCCACGTCCTTGAAGATAGAGTCAGGCAGGCAGATTGATCGGGCCGGGCTTTTGGAGCGGATTCTTGCACGGTTTGAGGAGAATTATGACGCATTTGTCAGAATAGGGGATTTATCCGGCTTGCGAGAAGCCTATCAGGCGCATCTGATCAATATGGATGCCCAGGTACTGGTTTTGGATCCGGCGGGAGAATATAAAGGCA
Source organism: uncultured Bacteroides sp. (assembly GCA_964445285.1). Taxonomy (GTDB): domain Bacteria; phylum Bacillota; class Clostridia; order Lachnospirales; family Lachnospiraceae; genus UBA3282. The sequence goes on from CAYUKT010000235.1 coordinate 1,053, forward strand.
TCGCCCGAGGTATCAGTAAGACCGGGGAGCTGATCGTGGAGCGGGACAATGGGGAACAGGCACTGGTGTATGCCGGGGAAGTGTCAGTGAGAGGGCTGTACGGATACGTGTAGGAAGAATCTGTTTCGGCAGCGCATGTCACATAGGGAAATATGCAGAAAAGAGGTATTATCTGCATTGGTTTTATAAATAATAGAGTGGGAAAGGCTATGGAGGATACAAGGATTGTGCTCTGCGGCGCTAATGCCTATGAGCAGAAATATTACTTTAATGAAAAGTTTAAGGGGATTCCGCAGTCCATTCAGGATGAACTGCACGTGATCTGTGTGCTGTTCACGGAGGAAGTGGGCGGCATCTTTACCATTGTTTTTGAGGAAGACGGCAGTATCTCTTTGGAGACGGATGCCGAGGAGAATGACCTGCTCTATGATGAGATCAGCAGCGGCCTGCTGGTGGGTGAAATCCGCCGGAACAGACAGGAAATGTTTGCATCCCTACAGTTATATTATCGGGTATTTATTCTGCACGAGCCGCTGGAAGAAGATATCTAAGGCTTTGTGAATGCACAGGTAGATGATTCTATGAAAAATTTATTAAAGCCGCTTATGATCGGCGGTGTTACGCTTATGAACAATATCATATTGGCGCCTATGGCAGGGGTGACCGACCTGCCATTTCGTTTGCTGTGCAGTGAACAGGGGGCGGGGCTTACCTGTATGGAGATGGTGAGCGCCAAAGCCATCTGGTATGGCAATAAAAATACCGAAAGCCTTTTGGAAATTCATCCCGATGAGGGGCCGACATCCCTGCAGTTGTTTGGTTCGGATCCGAAGATTGTCAGTGAGATGGCGAAACGGATTGAGGAGAGGCCTTTTCATGTGCTGGATATCAACATGGGCTGTCCGGTGCCGAAGGTGGTGAATAACGGAGAGGGATCGGCCCTGATGCGGGAGCCGAAACTGGCCGGGGAGATTATCGCCGCCACGGTAAAGGCTATCGACAAGCCTGTTACCGTAAAGATCCGCAAAGGATTCGATGCGGCTCATGTCAATGCGGTGGAGATGGCCAGGATCGCGGAGGATGCAGGAGCCGCTGCGGTGGCGGTGCATGGCAGGACTAGGGAACAGTATTATGCTGGAGAGGCGGACTGGGACATCATACGGCAGGTTGTGGAGGCGGTATCCATTCCGGTGATCGGTAATGGGGACGTGACGGATGGCGAAAGCGCCCGCAGGATGTTGGAGCAGACCGGCTGTGCGGCGGTGATGATCGGACGGGCAGCCAGAGGCAATCCCTGGCTGTTTCGGCAGACAGCTGCTTACCTGCGGGATGGTACAATCCTTCCGGGGCCGGACAGAGAGGAGCGCAAGGACATGATACTGCGCCATGCGAGACTGCAGCTGGATGCGAAGGGAGAGTACACCGGTGTCCGGGAGATGCGAAAGCATGTGTCCTGGTATACGGCGGGTATGCCGAACTCTGCAAAACTGAGACAGAGTGTAAATCTTGCAGAGACTTTTGCCCAGATTGAAGAATTGGTGGAATCCATGTGAGTCTTACCGCATATACTATCTCAGAATCGGACGGCGGCCTGTACAGAAGCGGCTGTCTTAAGTCCGGGACCAAGACAGGCCGGGAGCGTAGGATATGGAAGCGGAGACGATCGTATATTACCACCCCATGATACAGCAGCCTCATCAGCGCTGTGCCGCAAGAAAGCACTGGTGGCAAGATGCCATCCTGCAGGAAAGAGTCCTGCCGCCTCAGACTTCGCTGGCCGCAGGAGGGAAGATTCCGTTTACCCTTGTGGACTGTCCGGTCCCTCCTTTTTCCTATAAAAAAAGGGCCTGGAAGCCGGCGGAATTATCGGAGGGCATGGAGAGTGTGCTGCACCGTACAGCTGGAATGGCTGACGTATACCTGCACCCACAAATAATGACATTGGTGTCAGAAATATACAGAGAGCGGTGGGAGACCTGCCGGGAGACCATGGAACTATTGCTCATAAACCTTTTAGCAGTCTACGGTGCCCGTTGTCTGCGGGAGCAGGGACAGGCGGCGGTATTGCTTGGCCGGCCAGAAGACACGGAATGGCAGATGGGCATGACCTGGCAGCTTTTGGAACCATACCTTGCCTGGGTCAACAGGCTTGTCTTCTATTATATAGAAATGAAAGAAACAGATATCTGGGAAGAATTGTCCACGCATCTGGAACAGTACTATTATGAATACGGCCTGGTGCCGCAGCTGATACCATATCAGAAGAAAGACGAAAAAGGGCCGGACGGCGGAAGAAAAAAGCCTGCGGGCGTTATCCTTGATTATGGCGCTGACGGCTATATCCGATCCATGCCTGATAAAACGTGCGTATATATCGATATGACATCCTGTCCGGACAAAGAGCAGACATATGCCAGAAAAGTCGGGCAGATTCTTTACGTTTCACCGCTTAACTATCTTGACACTATGGTAAAAAATAGTTATGATAGATTAGTTCATTGAGACAAAAACAGTATACAGTCCCTTATCCGTGCGGTTTAGCGGTCAGACCTGCGGCCGGCTGGATAAGAGAATAATAGGAATAAATAGAGAAAGAGGGAGATTTACCATGCAGGAGAAAAAAAATATCTTAACGTATGAAGGATTGCAGAAATATGAAGAGGAACTGCACAACCTGAAAGTGGTTAAACGTCAGGAAGTGGCACAGAAGATTAAGGAGGCCAGGGAGCAGGGCGATCTGTCTGAGAACGCCGAGTACGATGCGGCCAAGGATGAGCAGCGCGACATTGAGGCCAGGATTGAAGAATTAGAAAAGATTTTAAAGAATGCAGAAGTCGTGGTGGAGGATGAAGTGAATCTTGACAAGATCAACATCGGCTGCCAGGTGAAGATATTGGATATTGAGTTGAAAGAGGAATTAGAGTATAAGATTGTGGGAAGCACCGAGGCCAACAGCTTAAAGGGGAAAATTTCCAATGAATCCCCCGTGGGTAAGGCCCTGATCGGTTCCAAGGTTGGCGATACCGTGGAAGTGGAGACACAGGCAGGAACCATTCAGTATAAGGTATTGGAGATTCAGAGATCCAACTAGATATATGATTTGGCGGGAATTACAGATGGAGGATGAACAGCAGTATGGCTAAGACACAGAATCAGCAGGACGCACAGCAGGAGCAGGATATTAACCAGTTGTTAAAGGTCAGGAGGGAGAAACTTGCTGCTCTGCAGGAAGCAGGGAAGGATCCTTTCCAGATTACCAAATACGATGTGACCCATCACAGCCAGGAGATCAAAGACCAGTTCGATGCATTGGAAGGCACGAAGGTATCTGTGGCAGGACGTGTGATGAGCAAGCGTATCATGGGTAAGGCATCCTTTTGTAATGTACAGGACTTGCAGGGCGATATCCAGTGTTACGTAGCGAGGGACAGTATCGGGGAAGAGT
>CAYUKT010000236.1:0-4399 GCA_964445285.1 uncultured Bacteroides sp.
TGGGTATTTTAATGAGAACGAAAAAGCAAAACCTATTATTATCAATATCAGAGCTTGCGGAAGCGGATTATGGAGCAAAGTCTGCTGAACTGGAACAGATGTACCGCCGCCTGATCACAGGACGTACGCAGTTTGAAGAAGTGATGGCAAACATTTTAGATTCTCTGATGCAGATCAGTTCACTGGATCTTTCCTTGAACCATTATTCTGAAATCCTTCAGAAAGTGTCAGACAGTGTATCGGACGCTACTGAATCGATCCACAATGCGGCCAGCGATGCGGATTCTATCTCTCAAATGGTATCCCAGCAGCACGAGGAACTGACAAATACGATCATTGAAATCTCGGGAGAGTCGAATGCGGTCTATCAGAGCATTGATGAGGGGCAGCAGGAGCTGACTGAGACCAAGAGGTTGTCTGACAATACAATCGGTGCATCAAAGGAAATGCAGCAGGATATGAGCCAACTCTCCGAGATCATCGGACAGATGAATGATGTGATCGCCGGTATCAACTCTATTTCGTCACAGACAAATCTTCTTGCGCTCAACGCGTCCATTGAAGCGGCAAGGGCCGGGGAAGCCGGTAAGGGGTTTGCGGTTGTTGCGGATGAAATTCGGCAGCTGGCTGACGAGACACAGAAGCTGACTGCAAGTATGGGGCACTCTGTGGCCGATATACTCAGTGCATCTGCTAAGAGTGTGAAGAGTGTGGACAATACCATCGAATCTTTGGAAACGGTCACACAGAAGATCAGCCGTGTGTGGGAGTTAAATGAAGACAACCGACAGCGTGTAGAGAAGATCACTAACAATATTTCTTCTCTCGCAAGCCTCAGCGAAGAGATCAGCAGTTCTATTATGGAGCTTGAGTCGCGTTCTGCGGATATCAACAGTCAATGCGGCATACTGCATGAGGATACACTGCGTTTGCGCGAGCATGGCAAAGATATTTATGATGTTGCCAGACCGTTGGAGGGAATTGAATCAACGCTTGATGAGTCCGCTAAGGTCATGGGTACTATGACGAAGGATGCTTTTTATAAGCTGGAAGATCATAATTTCGCCGGATATATTGACAAAGCGATTACTGCGCACAAAAACTGGCTGGGCAATTTGGAGCGGATTGTCAAAGAACAGACGATCCTGCCGCTGCAGGTCAATGACAGAAAATGTGGATTTGGTCATTTTTATTATGCGATAGAGCCGGTCAGACCGGAGGTCTTGAAGCTTTGGAAGGAATTGGGAGAAAAACACAAGAAGTTCCACAACTATGGGAAACAGGTAATCGATGCTCTGTTTAGCGGAAATTACAGTAAGGCGGAGGATATTTATCGGGAGGCAGGCCAATATTCTGAAATCCTTATCAGAGATTTGGAGCAGATTAAAAAATTAACGATGAGTACAGCAGATTCATAGGATTTTAAGTGCGCACGGATAAGGCAGGCTGTCCGGGAGGAGGGGACAAGATAGCTATGGCAAAGGATCAACAATAAAAGAGAGGGGAGAGGCAAATCACAGTCTCTCCCCTTTGCTAATAAATCTCCAGCAGATGATAAAAGCAGAAGAAATAGAAGTTGTGGTGAAGGAAAAAATAAGCTATAATTTACTTAGTATTTTTATGCAACGGCAATATGGAAAACGGGGTATAAGGAGGAAGTAAAATGAAGAGAATCGGAATGTTGACCAGTGGCGGAGATTGTCAGGCATTAAATGCTGCAATGAGAGGCGTTGTGAAATGTTTGTCCTGCAGCGGGGAGGATGTGGAGATCTATGGTTTTCTGGATGGTTATAAGGGACTGATTTACGGGGATTTCCGGATGCTGACAGGCAATGACTTTGCAGGAATCCTGACCAAAGGCGGCACCATACTTGGCAGTTCCAGGACACCTTTTAAACTGATGCGGGAGCCTGATGAGAACGGACTTGACAAAGTAGAAGCGATGAAACAGAACTATTACAAGTTAAAACTTGACGTTCTTGTAATCTTAGGCGGCAACGGTACGCATAAGACGGCTAATCTGCTTCGGGAAGAAGGACTTAACGTGATCACGCTTCCCAAGACTATCGATAACGATCTGTGGGGCACAGATATGACTTTTGGATTCCAGAGTGCGGTGAATATTGCAACGGATTGTATTGACTGTATCCATACCACAGCCTCTTCCCATGGCCGTGTGTTTATTGTGGAAGTGATGGGACATAAGGTTGGGTGGCTTACCCTCAATGCCGGTATTGCAGGCGGCGCAGACATCATCTTGATTCCGGAAATCCCTTATGATATTGACAGTATCATCAAGGCTGTAGATGCACGGGCGGCAAGAGGTTCCCGTTTTACCATCATGGCAGTGGCGGAGGGCGCTATTTCCAAGGAAGATGCCAAGCTTTCCAAGAAAGAGTACAAGGAGAAGATGAAGAATTATGCTTATCCGTCCGTCTCTTATGAGATTGCGGATAAGATTATGAAAAAAACAGGCAAAGAAGTGCGTGTGACGGTTCCTGGGCACACACAGCGCGGCGGAAGTCCCTGCCCGTATGACCGTGTATTTGCAACCCGTCTGGGCGCTGAGGCAGGTAAGCTGATCCTGAAGGGCGAGTACGGATTTATGGTAGGTTATAAGAACCGGGAGATCGTGAAGGTTCCGCTGGAAGAGGTGGCAGGCAAATTAAAGATGGTGTCGCCGGATGCTACTATCGTTAAAGAAGCGAAGATGGTAGGTATCAGTTTCGGAGATTAATATATGTCGTATACAGCGTTATATCGCAAGTTTCGGCCCAGTCGATTTGAGGATGTGAAAGGCCAGAAACATATTGTTACTACCTTACAAAACCAAATAAAGGCGGATCGTATCGGTCATGCTTATCTTTTCTGCGGAACGCGGGGCACAGGCAAGACTTCGGTGGCCAAGATATTTGCCAGGGCGGTCAACTGTGAGCATCCGATAGAAGGGAGCCCCTGTGGTGAATGTGCCAGCTGTAAGGCACTGGCGGCAGGGGCGGGCATGAATGTGATCGAGATTGATGCCGCATCCAATAATGGCGTGGATAATATCCGTGAGATTGTGGACGAAGTTTCCTATTCGCCGGCGGAGGGCAAGTTTAAAGTCTATATCATAGATGAGGTGCACATGCTCTCCATCGGCGCTTTCAATGCGCTCTTAAAGACATTGGAGGAACCGCCTTCCTATGTAATTTTTATTCTGGCGACCACGGAGGTGCACAAGATCCCGATCACTATCCTTTCCCGTTGTCAGCGCTATGATTTCCGCAGGATCACGATCGACACGATCACACAGAGGCTGCGGGAGCTGATGGAGGAAGAGAAGATAACGGTGGAGGAGAAGGCTCTCCGTTATGTGGCAAAGACTGCGGATGGTTCTATGCGTGACGCCTTAAGTCTCCTGGATCAGTGTATTGCATTTCATTTTGGACAGGAGCTGACTTATGATAAAGTATTGAATGTGCTGGGAGCGGTGGACACGGAGGTGTTCAGCAGGCTCCTTCGACATGTGGTGGATCAGGACGTGACAGGCTGCATCGGGCTTTTGGAGGAGATAGTCATGCAGGGCCGGGAACTGATGCAGTTCGTCACGGATTTCACCTGGTATCTGCGCAATCTTTTGTTATTAAAATCTTCTGATGACATCGAGGATGTGATAGATATGTCTTCCGACAATCTGGCGCGTCTTAAGGAAGAGGCACAGATGCTGGAAGTGGAATCGATCATGCGCTATATCCGTATTTTTTCGGAACTGTCGGGACAGATCAAATATGCGTCCCAGAAGAGGATACTGGTGGAGATAGCGCTGATCAAACTGTGCCGCCCGAATATGGAGAAAGATTTCGGCTCCGTGGTGGAGCGTGTCAGGGTGATAGAAGAACAGCTGGAAAATGGTGTGGCAGTGATGCCGGCGGGTATGCAGGGCTATACCGGGGATGACGCTGTGCCTGGTCAGATGGGCGCAGCAGCCGTAAAGGAGCGTCCTTCTCTGCCTAAGGCAATTCCGGAGGATGTGCAGGCGGCAGTGGAGCGATGGCAGGAGATCGTGTCAAATGCGACTATGCCTATGAAACAGTATTTGAAAGAGGCAAGGCTCAGTCTGGGCGGCGATAATAAACTGATGGTCGTGGTGGAAGACGGACTGGCTTCCGATTATTTTTTGAAGCAGGAAGGACATAAGGAACTGCTTGCGCAGATGTTATCGGATGCGGTAGGGAAGGAGATTGATGTGACGGTGCAGGGGATACAGAGTAAGGAGGACTTTGCGCTGAACTATGTGGATCTCTCCCAGATCGTGCATATGGATATTGAAATAGAATAAAAAGAAATAAATTTATCATAAAAAGGAGACAGAACATGGCAAAACGTGGAGGATTCCCCGGTGGCGGCATGCCGGGAA
>CAYUKT010000237.1:0-3062 GCA_964445285.1 uncultured Bacteroides sp.
TGTTCTTTCACAAGAGATTGCCAAAGCTGTTCTTCCCTGCCTGCCGCCGGTATCAGTTTGAGTCTATCCTGTGCATAACGCTCTTTCAGATAAAAAGGCGTTCCCTGTTCCCTGATCTTTCCAGCATCTAATATGGCAATGGCAGATGCCCTAGCCGCCTCCTCCATGTAATGGGTAGTCAAAAACACCGTCATTTTAAGCTCTCGCCTGAGTTTCTCCACACTCTCCCACACAGCCTTGCGGGTGGCAGGATCCAACCCTGTAGTCGGTTCATCCAAAAACAATATCTCCGGCACATGTATCAGCGCCCCTGCAATCTCACACCGCCGCTTCTGCCCGCCAGAAAGTCTGGCATAACGCCGCCCATAAACATCATGCAGTCCCATAATCTCACAGACATCGGAAAGTCTCTGTTTCAGCTTAACTCTATCTTTCTCATACAGGGCACCCCGGACCAGTAGATTCTCCTTCACAGTCAGATCATCATCCAGACAATTATTTTGTCTGACCACGCCGATTTTTCTGCGGATGGCTTCGTTGTCTTTTCCCAGTCGATATCCGCAGATTTCCACTGTTCCTTCGGTCTGTGCAAACAAAGTACATAGGATATTGATGGTGGTGGACTTCCCCGCTCCGTTTACACCCAGGAAGCCGAATAGTTCTCCCTTTGCGATTTCAAAGCTGATATTATCCACTGCTCTGACTTCCTTAAATTGTTTGACAAGATGTTCCACTTTGACTACCGTTTCCATGTGTCCGCTCCTCTTTTTGATATGAATACATGGTAGCACGCAGAAGTTTTTCTGAAAACAGGATGTACGGTAAGTGGTAAATTTAAGGATGTAAGATGCAGCTACACCCCTGACAATATAATACAGCTGCCGGCATTTGGTCCGGCAGCTGTCCTTTACTCTTCTAATAAAAAGTCTATGATAATCTGTTTTTCCTTTTTATGCAAAGGGGCAATATGACCGCGTCCTTTCAGCATATGTATTTTACAGTCTGGCAGTACTTTCTTCGCTTTCGGCAGTACCTTCCTTGCCGGGAACAGGCAGTCATATTCCGCCGCCATCACCAGCGTGGGAGCCTTGCATTTGTGCAGACGCTCCACCTCCACATTGGAAGGCATGACAGGATGAATCTTAACATGATCCAGTGTATTCTTGATCACCGCCATCAGATCCTTCTTCAGGACTTTCTCCGACAATGCCATATACATTGCCATCTCCTTCACATACTTTTCATCCTTTGTCAGATAATACTTGGCAAGCGGCACCATCATCCTGGCCGTATCCGCCGGAAAAGCATTGTCGATACCGGCCGGCACGACAAGCACGGCCCGCTCCACCTTAGATGGTGCAATACACATCAGCTTCGTCAGTACGCCGCCTCCGAAGGAACCGCCCAGGCAACAGATTTTCTCATATCCCAGCGCCGAGATCACTTCCCCTGCCCATCTGCCGTAGTGATATCCGAACGGCATCAGGATATTCTCTGCACTTTTGCCCGGATGACCGATGATATCCACCGCATAAACATGAAATTTATCTAGCAGGAATCTGCTGGCAAGCAGATTGTACGCCGTTGTACTGTTGCCGCCATGAAAGACCAGAAGTGGTTTTCCTTCCGGATTGCCAATCTCCACCACATGCGTCCTGCCAAAACTGGTCTCCACAAAAATATCTTTATAAGGAACATCCAATTTCGCGATCTGTGCATTATACAGGTTAACGACCAGGGATTTACTCAATTGTGATCTGTAGATACTCATTTATCTTTCCTCCTGTCCGGAACTTCTTCGCAAAGCAGCCCTCGCCCCTGCTATTTTACCAGCGCAAAGGTCTCCCGCGCAATCGCAAGTTCCTCATTGGTTGGAACCACCAGCACTTTTACTTTGGAATCCGGTGTGCTGACTTCCAGTTCCTCCCCGCGTTTATCATTCTTTTCCTTGTCCAACGTAATACCCAGATATCCCAGCCGCTCACAAGCCAGATTTCTCACCAGCGGGCTGTTCTCTCCCACACCCGCTGTAAAACAAATAGCATCCACACCGTTCATAACAGCCGTATATGCACCGATATACTTAGCCACACGATAAGCAAAGGTCCGAATCGTACGAAGCCCCCTGTCTTCCCCGGCAACATAAGCTTTCTCCAAATCCCGGAAATCGGAAGAAAGCCCGCCGGACAGCCCCAGCACGCCGGACTTCTTATTGAGCACCGTCATCACTTCGTCAATGTTCTTATTTTCTTTATGGGCAATATATTCCACAATCGCCGGATCGATATCCCCGGAGCGGGTACCCATGATCAGGCCTTCCAGGGGCGTCAATCCCATGGATGTATCCACACATTTGCCATTCTCCACTGCAGAGATACTGGCGCCGTTGCCCAAATGACAGACGATAATCTTCATATCCTCATAGTTTCTGCCTAAAAGTTCTGCCGCCCGTTTGGACACATAAGAATGGCTGGTCCCATGGAACCCATATCTTCTCACCTGATATTTCTCATAATATTCGTAAGGCAGACCATACAGATAAGCTTCCTTGGGCATGGTCTGATGGAAAGCGGTGTCGAATACTCCCACCATGGGCGTCTCCGGCATCAGCTTTTGACAGGCATCGATCCCGATCAGGTTGGCCGGGTTATGTAAGGGTGCCAGATCATTGCAGGCTTTAATTGCTTCAATCACTTCATCCGTAATAATGGTTGAGGCCGCAAATTTCTCTCCGCCATGTACGATGCGGTGTCCTACCGCGCCAATCTCCTGCAGGGATTTTACCACGCCGGTCTTCTCATTGGTCAGCGCTCCTAATACCAGTTCGATTGCCTTCGTGTGATCGGGCATGGGGGTTACGGTCTCCTCTTTGGCACCGCCTACAGGCTGGTAGACGAGCTGGCTTCCCTCAATGCCGATGCGCTCGCACAGACCCTTGGCGATCATTTTCTCTGTCTCCGCATCAATGAGCTGGAATTTGAGAGAGGAACTGCCGCAGTTGATGACTAATATGTTCATAAGTTTTTACCTTCTTTCTTCTACAATATATTTTATGTAAACCT
>CAYUKT010000237.1:3162-4387 GCA_964445285.1 uncultured Bacteroides sp.
AATATGTTCATAAGTTTTTACCTTCTTTCTTCTACAATATATTTTATGTAAACCTACTTGTGATAAGCTGCCACGCCCCTCGTGAACTTCGTTCCCGAGGTCGTGTTGCACCACTTCATGGGCGTCCGCAAATGCCCGGATTCGTGTAAACACGATCCGGGCCTTCGCGGACGCCCATGCGTGGCAGCTTATCACGCAAGTTGTGCCTGTACTGCTGTTAGTGCTACTACACCTACGATGTCCTGCCAGGAGCAGCCGCGGGAAAGATCGTTTACGGGTTTGGCGATGCCCTGGAGCATGGGACCGTAAGCTTCGGCTTTGCCCAGTCTCTGTACCAGTTTGTAGCCAATGTTGCCGCAGTCCAAGTTCGGGAAGATTAATACATTGGCCTTACCTGCCACCTCACTGCCGGGCGCCTTGGATTTGGCTACCTGGGGCACGAGGGCCGCATCGGACTGCAGTTCGCCGTCTATGCACAGATGCGGATACTGTTCATGGGCAATCCGGGTAGCCTCCACCATCTTGTCCACCAGCGGATGTTTCGCGCTTCCTTTGGTGGAATGTGAGAGCATAGCGATAATGGGTTTGGCGCCCACCAGGCTTTTAAAGCTCTTGGCAGATGTGTCTGCGATGGCTGCCAGTTCTTCTGCGGTGGGATCCTGGTTTAATCCGCAGTCAGCAAAGAGGAAGGTGCCGTTTGCTCCCAGTTCACAGTCTGGCACATCCATGATAAAGAAGCCCGATACCAGCTTCACACCGGGCGCTGTCTTTAAGATCTGCAGGGCCGGACGAAGAGTGTCCGCTGTGGCGTGACAGGCGCCTGCCACCATTCCATCCGCATCGTTTGCCTTAACCATGACTACTCCGAAGGTCAGATAATCCTTCAACAAAATCTCCCTGGCCTTCTCCGGGGTCATGCCTTTATTTTTTCTGGTCTCAAACAATAAGTCCACGTACTCATCCAGTTTTTCCGTTGTCTCCGGATCGATGATCTTCACACCATCCAGATCCACTTCCAGCCAGCCGGCGCCGTCCATGATCTTCTCCTCGTTTCCCACCATAATGATATTGGCGATTCCTTCTTTCATGATATTGGCTGCCGCGATCAACGTCCTCTTGTCGTTTGTCTCTGGAAGTACGATTGTCTTCTTGTCGCTTCTGGCCTTCTCCTTCATCAAATCGATATAAGACATAGTTTTATCCTCCTTTTTATACAGTAAGCCCC
>CAYUKT010000238.1:0-4344 GCA_964445285.1 uncultured Bacteroides sp.
TATTTTATTTTTGCAGATTCGCAAACTTGGTATAATCCGGCAGCCATACCAATTCCACCGTACCGATCGGACCATTTCTCTGCTTTGCGATGATGATCTCTGCAATCCCTTTCTTCTCTGTGTCTTTGTTATAATAATCATCCCGGTAGATGAACATGACCACATCGGCATCCTGCTCAATTGCCCCCGATTCACGCAGATCGGAAAGCATCGGCCTGTGATCCGGTCTCTGTTCCACCGCACGGGAAAGCTGTGAGAGTGCGATTACCGGCACCCGCAGTTCCCTAGCCAAAGCCTTTAAGGAGCGTGAAATATCCGAAATCTCCTGCTGTCTGGAATCAGTGGATCTGCCGCTTCCGGACATCAGCTGCAGATAGTCGATGATGATCATTTCCAGGTTGTGTTCCAGTTTATATTTACGGCACTTAGAGCGCATCTCTGAGATACTGATGCCGGGTGTGTCATCAATGATCAGGTTTGACTTCCCGATCACCGCTGCACTCTCGATCAGTTTCTCCCACTCTACATCCGAAAGGTTACCAGTTCTCAGATGCTGGGAATCCACCCTGGATTCCATGGAAAAGAGTCGGTTAACCAACTGTTCCTTGGACATCTCCAGACTGAAGATTGCTACCGTTTTATTCTGCTTAAACGCCACATATTCAGCCACATTTAAGACAAAAGCCGTCTTACCCATGGAAGGTCTTGCGGCCACCAGGATGAGATCGGACGGCTGCATACCGGCGGTCTTATAATCCAGATCCAGGAAGCCGGTAGCCACGCCGGTGACATTGCCTTTATTGTGGGATGCCCGTTCGATATTATCCATGGCGTTCATGACGATCTGCCTGATCGGTACAAACTCGTCACTGTTCCTTCGCTGTACCAGGTCAAATACCCGCTTCTCCGTATCCTCCAGGATATCCTCCAGGCTCTCTTTACCTACATAACAGGTATTGGCAATCTCCTCATTGAGGCGGATCAGCCGCCGCAGGGTGGCTTTTTCCGCCACTATATTGGCGTAATATTTGATATTCGCCGAAGTGGGCACCGCCGTGATCAGATCGCGGATAAATTCGAGGCTGCTCACCTCCGGAGGCACATCCTTCTCCTTCAGTCTGTCCTGCAGGGTGACCAAATCCACCGGTTTTCCTTCATCGTTCAGTTCCACCATGGTATCAAAAAGTGTGCCATACTGTTTATTATAAAAATCTTCTCCCAGTACAATCTCCGCCGCAACCACAATTGCTTCCCGGTCCATGATCATGGAACCAATGACAGACTGTTCCGCTTCCATACTATGCGGTAAAATTCTCTTGAGTAAAGCTTCCTCCAATGTCTGTCACCTACGCTTCTTCTATCACTTTGACCTTTAATTTACCGGTCACTTTGGTATGCAGTTTCACACCTACCTCATAGGCTCCCAGCGCTTTGATTGGCTCAGGAAGCTGAATCTTTTTCTTATCAAGTTCCAGTCCGCACTGTGTCTTGGCCGCCTGCGCAATCTCCTTGGAAGAGATGGATCCGAATGCCTTGCCGCCCTCGCCGGACTTCATCTTCAGGACCACTTCCTTCGTCTCCAGGACTTTCGCCAGCTCCTGGGCCGCCTCCAGCTGCTCCTGGGCTACCTTATCGGCATTGGCCTTCTGCAGTTTCAAATCATTCATATTCTGAGCGTTCGCTTCCACGCCAAGTTTCTTAGGCAGCACATAATTCCTGGCATATCCGTCACTGACGTTCACTATCTCGCCTTTTTTCCCCAGGGATTTTACATCCTCCAACAATATAACTTTCATCTGTATGATATACTCCTTTCCATGGACAACCTGCTGTTTCTCTTGTCTGTCTTTATATCCTCCGAAGGCTTGTCTTATGCTAGTTCTCCTTCTGCTATCATCGCATCAAGCGTTCTCTTAATGGCCACAATTCCTTCCTCCAATGTGCCATTCTCAATCTGGGTGCCGGCAATGTTCAGGTGGCCGCCGCCGCCCATTCTCTCCATCACAACCTGTACGTTCACCTCATCAATGGAACGTGCGCTGACATAGATAATTCCATTATAGGGCGTCAGAATAAAGCTGGCCTTGATCCCCTTGATATTCAAAAGCTCGTTGGCCGCCTGGGCGCCTACCACCGTAGGACTGGCCACATCCTCAGCCGTACAAACGGATATCGCATAATAATCCCTGTAAATCTCCGCCTGACTGACCGCGTCCGCTTTGGCTTTATATTCTGCCGCATCATCCCGAAACAGCTTTCTCACACGGGTCACATCGGCACCGTTTCTTCTCAGGAAAGCCGCCGCCTCAAAAGTCCTGACACCTGTCTTGGTCATGAAATTATTGGTATCGATCATGATGCCGGAATACATACAGTCGGCTTCCTCTGACGTCAGTTTCAGATCATCTCTGATATATTGCAAAATCTCGGATACCATCTCACAGGCCGAAGAAGCGTAGGCCTCTATGTAAGACAAGGTAGCATTCTCGATGATCTCCGCCCCCTGTCTGTGATGATCCAGCACCACCACGGATTTACAGCGCTTGAGCAGTTCCGGACACTCCGTGATACTGGGTTTATTCACATCCACCACCACCAGCACCGCATTGTTGCCTACCATCTCCAGTGCCTGCATGTTGTTGATGATCATGTCATCCGCATATTCCTCATTGTCTAAGAACATTTCCACCATAGGCTGCATGGAAGATGTCACATCATTTAACACGATGTGGGCTTTCTTTTCCATTGTCCTGGCAATCCTGTAGATACCTACAGAAGCGCCGAAGCTGTCCACATCACCCATACGGTGTCCCATAACGTACACTTCGTCTTTTACGGAAATAATTTCCTTCAGTGCATGGGCTTTGACTCTTGCTTTGACACGGGTACTCTTTTCCATCTGCTGGCTCTTGCCGCCATAATAGATCACATTTTCCGGTACCTTCACCACAGCCTGATCGCCGCCGCGCCCCAAGGCAATATCGATGGCATTTCTTGCAAACTCATAGTTCTGTGCATAAGTAAGTCCGTTGAGCCCCATGCCGATACTTATCGTGACCGCCATCTCATTACCGATATTGACTGTTTTCACATCTTCCAGAAGATCAAAACGGCTTTCCTGCAGCTGGGTAACGGCCTGTTTGCGCATGATGACCAGATATTTGTCTTTCTCCAGTTTCTTACAGATGCCGTCCATGGCTGCAATATATTTATTGACCTTACGATCGATCAGCGCAATCAACAGGGATCGTCTGACTTCTTCCACGCTCTCAAGGGCCTCTTCATAATTGTCCAGATAGATAAGCCCCACCGCCAGGGACTGGTCATCCACCTCTTTTAAGGCAATCTTAAGAGCCGTCTCGTCAAACAAATACATGGCGATCAGATACCCATCGTATCCTTTCGCCTCTATGATATCACTGTTTAGGGCCATCTCCCTGAGGGAGATCTTCTTGAGCTTGGCGATATAATTGCCAGCTTCATATTCCACATCAAATTCAACCTCATCTTCCTCATTGATCCCCGGAAGCTTGTCCTTGGTAATGGATGGGAAGAGGGATGTAACGGACTTGCGATACCCTTTTTCCTGATGAACCAGTCTCTCAAAGGCAATATTCGTCCAGATAATCTTCCCCGCATCGTCAAGAAGCGCATGGGGAAGTTCCAGATCCCTTAACAATCTTCTTTGTATCTGTCCGTACTGAGTTGCAAAGCTGATCAGCTCATTCATGATGATAGGCTTATTATAAAGCATCATAGACAGAATAATAGCAAAATACAGAATTAAAAAGACACTTAAAACAAGCCCTGCCCTATAGTCTATCATATAGATCAGAACATCCACTGCCACCAACAAAAATCCCAGATACAGAGATGACTGTAAATAGGATTTCAGTCTTCCTTTTAATCGTACATTATTCTTCATCTTAACCTCTTACCCAAATCGAGCTTCACCCGATTGCGAGATCCGCATGGCGGACTCGAATTTTAATATAAGTATAGCATTTTTTGTAAGATACTGCCACATCAATATATAGACCTTTTTCTTCCGAAAATGACAGGATATTGAAAAGACCAATGGAAACAAGTCCATTGGTCTTCTTTGATCCAAAATTCTCTAATCCTGCACGTAAGGCATAAGTGCCAAATGTCTTGCACGCTTGATCGCTACGGTAAGCGCTCTCTGATGCTTTGCGCAGTTACCGGTGATTCTTCTGGGAAGAATCTTACCTCTCTCAGATACATATCTTTTGAGCTTGTTAGTATCTTTATAATCAATCACATTATCTTTACCGCAGAATACGCATACCTTTTTCCTCCTGCGCATCCCGCCCTTTTTCTTAG
>CAYUKT010000239.1:0-4333 GCA_964445285.1 uncultured Bacteroides sp.
ATAAGACTTGCTTTAATTTCGGCCATGCGAGCCAGACCTATGCTTATGACCTGGCACTCCTAAAAGAATACCACGAATACCTTGACGAGGACTGCCTGCTGTTCATCCCTGTCTCCTACTTCTCCTTCAACAACGAGACCGTAAATGAGACGGAAGCCCAGGCGCTCAGCATCAAATATTATCACTTCCTGTCCCCGAGAAATGTACCAGACTATGATCTGTACACAGACATTGTGACCACCAAACTGCCCATCCTGTCCGCTGGCACAGATATCCTCAAACTTTTTCCGGATCTAAACCTGACGCTTAAGGTACAGGCCGCCGAAGGGGAGGATAACGGCATCAACGTAGAAGAATTTGCCAGCCGTGCCTGGCAGCGCTATGACAGGCATTTTAACAACAAGGATGCATATTTCCTGCCCGAGCGGATTGAGGAACTGCATGAGATCATCGCATACTGTGAGGAACATGAGATCATACCAATCCTGATCACCACACCTTTCTCACAGTACTATACGGATTTGGTATCCGATGAATTTATGCAGGAATTCCAGTCTGTTGTGGATGGGGTAATAGCTAACACGGGTGTCAGTTATTACGACTATTCCCACGATGAAAGATTTCAGTCCCATCTGGAATACTTCTCAGATGCCGATCATCTCAATGAGGAAGGTCAGCAATACTTTATGGAAGTCCTGATGGAAGACGTGACAGAATTACAGGAGGCGCTGAACTAGCGCCTCCCGTTCTTTAGTACTGCCTCTTTCTCTATATGCCGGTCACCCCGCATATAAAAATCTTCCACCGCCTCTTTCGCAATCTCCGGCGTCACTTCCTCCGGCAGCGTCAAGCCGGGATGGAATAAAATTTCCAGGGTTCTTCCATCCTGTTTGGCCCGGCGGATCATCTTCGGATACAGCTTTTCTATCCGGGCACGATCCATCCGTCCGCTCATCACAAGCCCCCAAAGATACATCTGCTCCATCCCCTGCGCCTTACAATATCGGTCAACCTTATGGGAATAGAGCGATAGCAATCTGTTCTTCACAAAGTTGATCGGCCGGTAAGTCTTCCACAGCGTCCGCTCCGAGAGGAATACCCCCAGCACTTCCTTCGAATTTCTAATATAAGAAAGCTGCCAGCCTTCTTCCCGGACGGCTTCCAAAACAGCCTCCCACACCACCGGGATCATATGGGCATGCTGATGACTGTCCAGCCTAAGACCGTCCTGTTTACAGGGCACCCCGTGTTCCTTTGCAATCTCCACGCATTTATCAATCGCTTTCTGCACCCGCACAATCTGTGCCTTGATCTCCCGCTTTAACTGCAATTTGATCTGGCCGCGGTTCCGGGGCAGATAGGAATACTGAAAAAGCCCGCCCCAGGACAGCCCCATCAGATCCGTATTTTCTTTTACCAGAAGCGGGACTTCCTCTTTCCGAGCCAGGCTCCTGCCCTCCACAAAGTCCAGATGCACCGACATCAGCGGCAGGAAGGGGAGTGCCGGAATCTGCTCATACAAAAGCTCCATACACTCCGCAAAGCAGCTCATATTGGGCACAATGCTGATACTGTCCAGCTTACCTGCCTGCATACACATCAGCATATCCTTTGAAGTATTGACTGTCAGGGCGTAATCATCCGCATGAATATCTGTCTTAACCATATATACACCTTTCTTTACCGCCAGGGTTCTTCCGTGTACCGGAAGCCATCATCAAACCCTTCCCCTCTGAGCTGCAGATGGTTTAACTGACTCTCCGAGGGGGTTGAGGGAAACGCCGGATAGCCGATCAGATCATTGTCCGGCAGCCAGATAATCACGTTCTCCATCTGGATCTGCGTGGCCGGCCATGCACCATATAACGGCTGTTTCAATAGAAACCCCTCCGCTTTCATCTCTCCTGCTTCACATATCTTACTGCCAAAGAAAACCAGGCTGACCAACATGATACAAGTCCCTGCCGCCGCCAGAATATCCTTCTTGGGCGCGACTGCCTGTCCATTCCATCCCCCGAGCACAAGCGCAATGACAACCAAGGCATAGACCTGTCCATAACGGATCAGCGGCGCCGTCATCAGCCAGAACACCAGGCATACCACACTGGCTGTCAGGACCGCCGCATAATCATATCGTTTCCCCTGCAACTGTTTCCAGATCCCATAAATGACCAATAGGGTACAGACCGCACCTGCGACCAGCAGAATACGATTGCCCACACTCTGGGACAAGAACCATTCCGGCATCCATCCAAACAACGAATCATTATACTCTCCCAGATGGGTATAGCCTCTCCCCCACATTCTAATATCAAAGCTGTCACTTTGCAGTACTTCCGGATTCATCTTCCAGTCCACGGAAAACAGGTCGATCCCCGCATAGGGATAGATCAAATAGCCCGAAATGATCACGTTGCGGATCAGATAGGGGAGTACAATGCCAAGTGCCAGAATCCCATTGTACAAAATCCCCCGGAACTCTTTCTTGCGGATCAATAGATACAGTGGATAGAATACCAGAATGACAATGGCTGCCGCCGAAAGCTTCACCGTCAACGCATAAAATCCCACCAGACAGACATAGCACCAGGGCGCCGTCTCTTCTTCCCTGCACTCTGACAACTCACACCATTTCGTACAGATATAGAGGATCAAAAGCATCGCCCATATGTCCGTGCCGGAAGAAGCGATACTATAACGCTTATCCACTACATAGATAACCATGATACATTTGAGCAGGTCTGAAGTCTGCCATCTCTCCCTGCCCGGTATCCGCACCGTGCCAAAGGCATAGAAGAGCGCGCACAGACAAAAGAAACCGTTCAGGGAATGCAGCGACTGCCCCACCAGCCACTCCAGACTAAACAGCGCCTGTAAGCACATAAAGGCGCTGTTATAAGCCAGCCGCATATGCAGGTTGCCAAGTCCAGGCACTACCCCGTACTCCTCGATCCAACGGATGGCCTGGGCATGATACAGTCCCGTATCGTATTGCCCCGGATGCTGGGTCGTCCAGAGAAGCATCGACACCAGACATACCAAAAGCAGCACCGCCCTCCACAGCGGCATTTTCGCACTCTCCACCCCGGGAAAGATTCTGATCTGCCTGCCGGATTGCAGATGCTTTACCACATACACCACCGTCAGGATGATACCTAACAGTCCCAATATGGTGCAGGCAATACCTGCCACCTTATAGAAAAGACTGAACATTTGTGCATAGATATTCAGAAAAATGATTCCCGTCATTACATAAATATCCGGCCTGCCCATCTGCTGCAGGTTCTTACGGTAAATACCATCCACCACAGCTTTACCGAAAAGAAACGATGCTGCACCCATGACAATCCAGGAAAAAAGCACTGACAACATGACTACCGATCCTCCTGTGCATCTTCGCGCCAGACCAACGTATCTATGATATATCTCGGCCTATGTTTGGTCTCCATATAAATCTTGCCCACATATTCCCCGATAATGCCCAAGGATAACAGCGTGATACCGCCAAGCATCAGCGTCACGATCAGCGTGGTAGTATAACCCGGCACATTGTTGCCGTTCACCCAGTCCACCAGACTGATGACACACATCACGAAACTGAAGATGCACACCAGAAAACCCAGCCCCGCGATCAGCCGTAAAGGCCTGACACTCATAGACGTAATACCGTCAAGCGCCAATGTCATCATCTTACTCAGTGTATACTTGGAATGTCCCGCCTCTCTGGCCTTCACATCAAAATACACCACATCAGAAGGAAATCCCATAGTCGGGATCAATCCACGCAGGAACAGATTGGTCTCCTTATATTCCGCCAGGGCATTCAGGGCTTTCTTGGACATCAGCCGGTAATCCGCATGATTGGTCATGACCGTGCTGCCCAGCATATGCATCAATTTATAGTAGGCCGTGGCCGTAGCTTTCTTGAAAAACCCGTCAGAGTGTCTGTCATTGCGCACCCCGTAGACCACCTCGCAGCCGTCCATATAACGGGCCAGGAATTCATCCAGGGCCTCAATATCCTGCTGTAAATCCGCATCGATGGTCACCACCGCATCCGCGTACTGTCTGGCCGTCATCATCCCCGCCAGGATTGCGCTCTGATGCCCATAATTACCTGCCAGGCTCACCACGCAGAACATCCTGTCTGCTTCCGCAATTTTATGCAGAAGATACAGCGTCTTATCCTTGCTGCCGTCATTGACGAACATGATCTTGCTGCCCCCCGCGATCTTGCCTTCCCGTTCCAGACGCTTTATCTTATCGCCCATGACGTTTGCGGACTTCTCCACCACTTCTTCCTCATTATAGCAGGGCACTACCAGATAAAGCA
>CAYUKT010000240.1:0-4329 GCA_964445285.1 uncultured Bacteroides sp.
CTAGTATTATCCTTTGTCTATGTATCTAATAGCCAGCCACTATTTAACGGAGAAAATATCTCATCTATCTAGCCAATTAATTGTTTAGAAGCGCTTATCTTTATTTTTAAAAGCTCTGAGAATTTCCAACCTGACCTAAAGATATTTCATTCTGAATATACATTTTGCAAAAATAACGATATGATAATCTTAGTTGGTTCCAATATCAGCGTGAGCAATGATGAAACGATATCTCAATATTTTATACTGGTTTAATGAGGATTGACTTAAAGTTACCCGCCTGATAAAATTTAACTTATATTATGTTAGATTCCATAAAATCCACAGAAAGCGGAAACTCAAATGGCAGATATAAAAAATATTTCAGAACTAAAAGTCGTAATTTTGGCAGGTGGGGCCCAAAGTACATTGAATGACGATACTGAGGGAATTCCCAAACCCATGGTAGATCTTGGCGGTAAACCGCTTCTCTGGCATATCATGAAACAGTTTTCCAAACATGGATTTAAAGAGTTTATTGTGTGCGGCGGCTATCATGTAGATATGATCAAAGAGTATTTTCAGGATTTTTATATTTATGAGTCGGATATTACTGTTGATCTTGCAAAGAATACGATTGAAGTCCACAAAAATAAAACAGAAGACTGGAAGGTTACTATAGTGGATACTGGCATGTTTTCTTCTACGGGGCAGCGTGTCAGTATGATAGAAAAATATATAGAGAATGATACTTTCCTAGTCACTTATGGTGACTGTCTGTCGGATATTGATTTCAGGGCACTTTTGGAAACACATTGTCAGGCAGATAAAGAAGCGACAATGACGATGGCTAAGCCGAGAGGGAGAAGTCAGCTCTTGCCGATAGATGCAAATGGGGTTTTCAAATATACAGGGCAGGATATCACGCGAAATGACACGGCGTGGATTAATGCGGATTGTTTTGTATTCAGCAAAAAGGTGTTCCGCTATTTACAGGGAAATTATGACCTTGAGAAACAGTTGTTGAGAGCACTTTCTGACAAAGATCAACTGGCCGTATACCGCCACAACGGCTACTGGAGCGCGATAGAGACAAGAAGAGATTTTGTGGAGGCGGAGAATCTATGGAATGCCGGAATAGCGCCATGGATGAGCGATAGGAGCGTACAGTTATGAAGGTAGTGATCCTGGCGGGCGGCCGCGGAACCCGGATTGGCGAGGAATCCTCTTTGAGGCCTAAACCGATGATAGAGATTGGCGGCAGACCGATTTTATGGCATATCATGAAAACTTATTCTTACTATGGCTATCATGAATTCATCATATGCTGCGGTTATAAGGGGCAGATGATCAAGGAATATTTCACACATTATTATGTGCGGCAGTCGGACAGCACTTTTTTGTTACAGGACAAGCAGACGATAGTGCATGAGAGTCATGTGGAACCATGGAAGGTGACACTTGCCAATACGGGCCTTGATACTTTAACGGCGGGGCGTATCCTGAAGGTGCGGGATTATATTGACGGGGACGAGTTCTTTCTTACTTATGGTGATGGTGTTTCCGATGTGGATATCAATGCGCTTCTTACGTTTCATCATAAAATGGGATTGATCACAACGATTACGACTACGCAGCCGGCAGGACGTTTTGGAGCCATTAAGATTGACCCGGAAACGCATCAGATAGAGAGTTTTAAAGAAAAAGCGCGTGTAGATCAGGCATGGGTCAATGCAGGCTTTATGGTGATGAGTACAAAGGTGTTTGATTATCTGGGAGATGGCAGTATGATGCTGGAGCGGGAACCGTTTGAGCGTCTGGCAAAGGAGCGTCAGATGGCAGCGTACAAATACGAGGGGTTTTGGTCGCCTATGGACACCATGCGGGACAAGGAATATCTGGAAGAGTTGTGGGCAAGCGGTGAAGCACCGTGGAAGAAATAGAATTGTAGAAAAGGGATTTGCCAAGCAAGCAATCGTGCCAGGTGACATATAAAAAGTTTTTCTGAGAAGATAAGATATGGAGGTTGTTATGAGCCAAAAAACAGAACAACAGGCTAGGGAAGAGATTCTGCAAAAGGTCAAAGAGTATTGTGACAATTATCACAATCAAAACCACTATCAGGAAGGCGACCGCATCCCTTATGCGTCCCGTGTTTATGACAGCGCGGAGATGGTCAATCTGGTGGACAGTGCGTTGGAATTCTGGCTGACTTCCGGCAGGTACACGGAACAGTTTGAGAAAAATCTGGCAGACTATCTGGGTGTGAAACATTGTTCATTGGTTAATTCCGGTTCTTCGGCGAACCTGCTTGCTTTTATGGCACTGACTTCCCCGCTTCTGGGCGAACGCGCAATCCGCAGGGGTGATGAGGTGATCACGGTGGCGGCAGGATTTCCTACCACTGTGGCGCCTTTGATTCAATATGGGGCGGTGCCGGTGTTTGTGGATGTGACGATCCCGCAGTATAATATCGATGTTACTATGTTGGAGGAAGCGCTTTCAGACAGGACGAAGGCGGTGATGATCGCCCATACGCTGGGGAATCCATTTGATATCAGGGCTGTCAGTATGTTTTGTAAGGCGCATAATCTATGGCTGGTAGAGGATAACTGTGATGCCCTTGGTTCTACGTATACAATGGAAGGAAAGACAGGGCTGACAGGAACGTTTGGCGATATCGGCACATCCAGTTTTTATCCGCCGCATCACATGACCATGGGCGAAGGGGGAGCGGTCTATACCAACAATCCGCTTCTGCATAAGTGTGTCCGTTCTTTCCGCGACTGGGGAAGGGACTGCGTGTGCCCGTCCGGCAGGGATAATCTCTGTGGTCACCGGTTTGACGGGCAGTATGGGGAACTGCCGAAAGGGTATGATCATAAGTATGTGTATTCCCATTTTGGATATAATCTGAAGGCAACGGATATGCAGGCGGCGATCGGCTGTGCGCAGCTTGAGAAGTTTCCTTCTTTTGTGGAGCGGAGGAAGTATAATTTTGCGAGATTGAAAGATGGTCTGCTGGCGGCAGATCATAGCGCGCATATCACGGACAGGCTGATCCTGCCGGAGGCATGTGAGGATTCTGAGCCGAGTTGGTTCGGTTTCCCGCTTACCTGCAGGGAGGTCGTAAGCCGTGAAAAGATGGTGCGGTATCTGGAAGGACACGGTGTGCAGACACGTATGCTCTTTGCCGGGAATCTGACGAAACATCCCTGCTTTGATGAGATGAGGGCAAGCGGAGAGGGTTATCGTATTGTGGGAGAATTGAAGAATACGGATCGCATCATGGCGGATACCTTCTGGATCGGGGTTTATCCGGGTATGACAGATGAGATGATCGATTATATGGTGCGGATGTTGGTTGAGGCTGTCAATGTGGCAGTGGATGTGTAGTGTTAAGTGCATGACATTACAGGATTGCAGAAATAAATAAATGATCATTGGGATTAAAATATTGCATTTAATGTAGAATGCATCTCAATTTGCGTTGAAATAAGTTGAAATAACTTGAAAGGAATAAAAAAGCAGATGAGATGAACATGATACATTGAATGCATATATAAAAATATGGGAAAATATGAGGTTGTAAATGTTGGATTTAAAGTTTTATCAAGATAAAAAGGTATTGATTACCGGACATACCGGTTTTAAGGGAACCTGGCTGTGTACCCTGCTTTTACAGGCAGGGGCCGATGTGACCGGGTATGCCCTGGAGCCGCCTACGAACCCATCTATTTTCTGTTTGACAGATATGGAGAAGAGGATGCATTCCATCTTTGGTGATATCAGGGATCTTACGCATCTTAAAAGGGTGTTTGATGAGGTGCGTCCGGAAATCGTCATCCATATGGCGGCGCAGCCTATTGTGCGGGAATCTTACAAGAATCCGGTCTATACTTATGAGACGAACGTGATGGGGACTGTGCATGTGCTAGAGTGCGTCAGGACTTGTGACAGTGTGAAGTCTTTTCTGAATGTGACTACGGACAAGGTGTATCTGAACCGGGAATGGCCCTGGGGATATCGAGAAAATGAAGAACTGAACGGGTATGATCCTTATTCGAACTCCAAGTCCTGTTCGGAATTGGTGACAAGCTGTTATAAGAATTCCTTTTTTGGAGAAGAGGGTGGTCGTAAGGCAGCGGTTTCAACAGCCAGGGCCGGCAATGTGATCGGTGGCGGTGATTTTGCGGTGGACAGGATCATTCCGGACTGTGTGCGGGCGGTCTTAAATGGCCAGGAGATTATTGTGCGTAACCCTTATTCGACCAGGCCCTATCAGCATGTGCTGGAGCCTTTGGCGGTTTATTTATTGATCGCGCAGAAGCAGTATGAAGATGCAGAATA
>CAYUKT010000241.1:0-261 GCA_964445285.1 uncultured Bacteroides sp.
CCAACGTGATCAGTCATTTGTCCGAACAGACAGCATGTTTTCAGGCATAGATAATGGCGTTTGAACGTATAGGATTAATGGAGGGGCAGCCTTGATGGCAGCCCCTTTTTGGGATTATATAAAGTATTTTAAGGAAAAGTATAATAATTTCTTGCGAAAGTGTCATGTTAAGTGATAAAATTTATAGTAAGAAAATGGGTTTATGATAAGAAGTTATTTAACAAAAATATAATATATGGAGGTATAGTATGAAAGCAGTGA
>CAYUKT010000241.1:271-4324 GCA_964445285.1 uncultured Bacteroides sp.
CAGGTTCCCAGGATTTATACGGGGACGAGTGTCTGAGGAAGGTTGCGGATCATTCCGCTAAGATTGTGGAGGGGTTAAACGCTTCCGGCAACCTGCCTTTTGAGGTGGTGTTAAAGCCTACGTTGATCAGCCAGGCGTCTATCCGCCAGACATTCAATGATGCGAACAATGATCCTGACTGTGCGGGCGTGATCACATGGATGCACACATTCTCACCCGCCAAAATGTGGATTCTGGGATTGAAGGAATTCAGAAAACCCTTATGCCATCTGCATACGCAGTTTAATGAAGAACTTCCTTATGATACCATTGACATGGATTTTATGAACGAGAACCAGTCCGCACATGGTGACAGGGAGTATGGCCATATCGTTAGCCGTATGGGCATTGAACGTAAGATCATTGTAGGACACTGGGCAAGTGAGAGTGTACAGAAACAGCTGGGGAGCTGGATGCGTACAGCCCTGGGTGTGGTTGAGTCCTCCCATATCCGTGTATGCCGTGTGGGTGACAACATGAACAACGTAGCCGTGACAGAGGGCGATAAGGTAGAAGCACAGATTAAGTTTGGCTGGGAAATTGACCACTACTGTGTCAATGACCTGGTGGAATATGTGGATGCAGTGCCCCAGGGCGAAGTTAATGCGCTGGTAGACGAATATTACAGCAAATATAAGATCATTGACGAGGGCAGGGACCTGGATGAGTTCAGAAGACACGTGGCAGTGCAGGCACAGCAGGAGATCGGTATTGAGAAGTTCCTGGTAGACAATGACTATCACGCAATCGTGACACACTTTGGCATGCTGGGCGGCTTAAAACAGCTTCCGGGACTTTCCATCCAGAGATTGATGGAAAAAGGCTACGGTTTCGGTGCGGAAGGTGACTGGAAAGTAGCTGCCATGGTCCGCATGATGAAACTGATGACGGCGGATATCAAGGATGCAAAGGGTACCTCCATGATGGAAGATTACACCTACAATCTGGTGCCGGGCAAAGAGGGTATCTTACAGGCGCACATGTTGGAAGTATGTCCTTCTGTGGCTGACGGTGAGATCGGCATTAAAGTCTGCCCGCTGTCCATGGGTAACAGGGAAGATCCTGCCCGTCTGGTATTTACTTCCAAGACTGGTCCGGCAGTGGCATGTTCCCTGGTAGATCTGGGCACCCGTTTCAGACTGCTGATCAATGCGGTGGACTGCAAGAAGGTGGAGAAGCCGATGCCGAAACTGCCTGTGGGTACAGCATTCTGGACACCGCAGCCTAATATGGAGATTGGCGCTACAGCATGGATCCTTGCTGGCGGTGCACATCATACAGCATTCTCCTATGACCTGACCGTAGATCAGATGGTAGATTGGGCGGCAGCTATGGGGATCGAGAGTGTCGTGATCGACAAGGATACCACGATCAGGAACTTTAAGAACGAGTTGAGATGGAACGAGGCGGCATTTTAAAAGGATAGAAAATGTAAATCAACAGGAGGTATAAAATGGGAGCAAAAGAAACAATTGCAAGCGGGAAGTCAGTATTGGGAATTGAATTTGGCTCTACCCGTATCAAGGCAGTGCTGGTGGATGAGAATAACAAACCGATCGCGTCCGGCGCACATGACTGGGAAAACAGACTGGAGAATGGTATCTGGACTTACAGTCTGGATGATATCTGGAACGGTCTGCAGGACTGCTACAAGAAACTGGCAGAGGATGTGCAGGCACAGTATGGCGAGAAACTGACGAAGATTGGGGCTATCGGTTTCAGCGCAATGATGCACGGTTATATGGCTTTTAACGAGAAAGATGAACTGATGGTTCCTTTCCGTACATGGAGAAACACCATCACAGAGGAGGCTTCCAATAAGCTGACTGCACTCTTTAACTATCATATTCCCCAGAGATGGACGATCGCTCATCTGTATCAGGCGATTTTGAACGGGGAAGAGCATGTAGCGGACCTGAAATTCGTGATCACGTTGGCGGGTTACATTCACTGGAAACTGACAGGCGAGAAGGTTGTGGGTGTGGGCGAAGCATCCGGTATGTTCCCGATCGATATTGCCACAGGGCAGTTTAACGAGAAGATGATTCAGCAGTTCGATGACACCGTAGCAGATAAGAATTACGCTTGGAAGTTAAAAGATGTACTGCCGAAAGTATATACCGCAGGAGAGCAGGCAGGAAGCCTGACCGAGGAGGGTGCGAAGCTCTTAGATCCTACAGGGACATTGCAGGCAGGCGTACCGTTCTGTCCGCCTGAAGGCGATGCAGGCACGGGTATGGCGGCTACCAACAGCGTGGCTAAACGTACCGGTAACGTATCTGCAGGTACCAGCGTATTTGGTATGATCGTTATGGAGAAAGAACTTTCCAAAGTATATGACGAGATTGATCTGGTGACTACACCGGATGGCAGTCTGGTGGCTATGGTACATTGCAATAACTGTACTTCTGACTTAAACGCATGGGTGAACCTGTTCAAAGAGTACTCCGAAGTGATGGGTATGAAAGTGGACATGAACGATCTGTACGGTAATCTTTACCGCAAGGCCCTGGAAGGTGATGATGACTGCGGCGGTCTGCTGGCGTACAATTATTTCTCCGGCGAGCACGTGACAGGCTTCAATGAGGGCCGTCCCCTGTTCGTGCGCACACCTGATGCGAAATTTAACCTGGCGAACTTTATGAGAACACACCTCTTTACATCCCTTGGTGCCTTAAAGACCGGACTGGATATCCTGTTAAAGGAAGAGGGCGTTCGTGTGGATGAGATCTTAGGACACGGCGGCCTGTTCAAGACCAAAGGCGTGGGCCAGAGTATTCTGGCAGCGGCTATCGATGCACCGGTGAGCGTTATGGAGACAGCCGGCGAGGGTGGTGCATGGGGTATTGCCCTGCTTGCTTCCTATATGATCAATAAGGGTGCAGACGAGAGTCTGGCTGCTTTCCTGGAGAGCAAAGTATTTGCCGGCCAGAAGGGTGAGAAACTGGAGCCTGTGGAAAAAGATGTGAAGGGCTTTAACGAGTTTATGAAACGCTACAGCGCAGGGCTTGCCATTGAGAGAGCGGCTGTCGAGAATCTAAAATAGGGGGATCAAAATGTTAGAAGAATTAAAGAAACGGGTCTATGAGGCAAATATGCTTCTCCCGAAATATGAACTGGTTACTTTTACCTGGGGCAATGTGAGTGAGATCGACCGTGAGAGCGGCATTTTCGCCATTAAACCCAGCGGCGTTGATTATGACAAACTGACGCCCGATGATATGGTGCTTGTGGACTTAAACGGCAATAAGGTGGAGGGGAAATACAATCCTTCTTCCGATACGGCAACCCATGTGGAGCTTTATAAGGCGTATGCGGAGATCGGCGGCGTGGTACATACCCATTCTTCTTATGCTACAAGCTGGGCACAGGCCGGCAGGAGTATTCCCTGCTATGGCACCACCCACGCAGACTATTTCTATGGGGAGATTCCCTGTCTGCGCTGCCTGAACGAGGAGGAGATCGCGGATGCCTACGAGAAGAATACAGGGCTTCTGATCGTCAGCGAGTTCAAGAGAATGGAGAAAGATCCCGTGGCAGTACCGGCAGTACTCTGTAAGAACCATGGTCCCTTCTCCTGGGGCAAAGATGCGCATGAGGCAGTACATAACGCAGTGGTCTTAGAGGAAGTGGCTAAGATGGCATATCGCGCAGAGACTATCAACGCGAGGATACAGCCTGCACCGCAGGAGCTGCAGGATAAGCATTATTACCGCAAACATGGTGCGAATGCTTATTACGGACAGGGCAAATAAGAGACGGCATAAAATAGAAAACAGAGCGCAAGTTTTATATAGTGGCTTGCGCTCGGTTGTGCTATGATAGTGGTAGTAAAAGATACACAAATATATATCTATGGAGGTTAGCGATGAACAAATTAGAGTTACAGAAAACAGCTAATGAAGTTCGCAAGGGTATCGTGACGGCGGTACATGGCGCTAAGGCGGGACATCCGGGCGGATCTTTGTCAGCGGCAGATATTTTTACGTACCTGTATTTTGAGGAGATGAATAT
>CAYUKT010000242.1:0-4323 GCA_964445285.1 uncultured Bacteroides sp.
AGTTATTTTATCATAATCAAACCATTTCGTATATCTATTTTGTGGAATATTTTGCCCCTTTTGAAAGAAAACATGTTCCGGCGAAAGCAAATCTCTGTCAAGTAGTGTAAAAGAAAAGCAGCAGCCGTCCGGTATCCGGATCTCCACAGGCGGTTCGACCGCATAACTTTCTCGCTCTCCACACAACTGATCTTGCTCCGATGTCCGGCCTTCTTCCTTTCGCAGGATCAACTTGTCATATTCTTTATATGCCTTGATCCCATAAGGCAGAGCCAACTCCTTACTGCCATCTTTTGACAGAAGCTCCATCAGGTCTGAAATATGCTGTCCGGTGATATCTTTTCTGTAAGGCGCCATCTGTTCCATCGCATATAAGAGCACCCTCTTTATCATGACCGGATCTTCTGAGAGAAGATCTTTGCCCCGAATGTGCAGACACCGACAGTTGGCTTTCGCATATCTATGAAACAGCCGCCTCGTCTCCCGATGCAAATAATCCTCCGTCTCCATCACAATATCCGCCAGATCATTCATATGCGGTATCGCTCTCCTGCAAATCTCTCTCTCTGCATAAGGCAGGATATGATGCCGTATCCGATTCCGGGCGTAAGCATCTTCCTCATTGGTGCTGTCCTGACAGAAAGATATATCCTGCTCCTTTAAATAGCTTTCTATCTCTTCTCTGGTAAGACACAGTACAGGCCGGATCACCTGGTCCCTGACCGGTCGGATGGAACCCATTCCCTCCAGGCCGCTGCCCCGGAACATATGAAAGAGCATGGTCTCTGCCCTGTCGTTGGCATTGTGGGCAACCGCAATCTTTCCGCAGCCATCTTCTCTCTGTTGGTCAATCACTTCCTGAAATATCCGGTATCTGAGTATCCTGCCGGCTTCTTCGGGAGATAATTTATGCTCCCTGGCATAACCGTACATATCCACCTCTTTCAGATAACAGGGAACTCCCATTTCCCCGCAGAGTTTCTCCACATATGCCGCATCCTGGTCAGCATCTTCACGCGCTCTATGATTGACATGCACCACTGCCAGCCGATAAGGGATATCCCTCTGCAAACGATTCAAAAGATACAGCAGACAGACAGAATCAGCGCCGCCGGATACACCCGCCGCCACAAAGTCTCCCTGTCTGATCATCTGATGCTGTGTAATATATTTTTTTACTTTCAGATAAATCCTATCTCTCATCATATGTCTTATCCATTCTCCTGATCTAAGGAGACCAACTACTGTCCGCCGCCTCATGATATGGTAGCTGTTATCCCTACGGCAGACAGTCTTCCGACTGATCCCAGATCCCGATCACCAGTACTGTCATGTCATCCCGAATCTGCCCTTTGCTCTGCTTGATGGCATATGCCAGAATTTGATTTGCAATCTCATTCGGATTGGTATATTCCATCCTGCCGATGATCTCCGGCAGCACTTCTGCTCCCAATCCCTGTGACAAAGCATCCGGTATCCCATCTGAGAGCATGATCACATAATCCCCGTTCTGCAGTGTCCGACTCATGATTTCCGGCTCTATCTGCTGAAATACGCCCAGCGGCAGATTTTGGGCAGAAAGCCTGTCCACCAGTCGGCCTCTTTTAATATAGGTACAGGCGGCACCCACCTTTACAAACTCACACTCGCCGCCATACAGATCCATACTGCAGACATCCAGCGTTGACATGCTCTGTTCCTGTCCTGTTGCCGCCAATGCCCCGTTGATCATCTGCACCGCCGACTCTTTGCTAAATCCTGCTTCCAGAAGGCGCTCCATCATCTCGATCACCCGCCCGGAATTTCTACAGGCCGTTTCCCCTGATCCCATACCATCCGATAAGATCGCTACCAGCTTGCCGGTATCCTCTTCATAAAAGGAATAATTATCTCCCGATACCTTCTCTCCCTCTTTCACTGCCTTGGCAAAGCCGGTCAGCAGATGGTAAGGAGGTTCCTCCAGAAAATAATAAGTATTATAATCCCTGGTCAGATACATGGGTGAATTTTTCGATGGGCACAGCCTGGTATTCATGGCCACCGAGATAAAATCCGCTACATCCTCCGTAGAGATATGCTCACTCTCGCCGCCCCTGATACGCTTTTCCCCCAGATTCCGCATAGTCAGGCTGATCTCCCAATGCCCGTCCTCATGTTCCATCTCAAAAAAATTCTTAAGCTGGATTCCCGATTCCCGAAGCAGCCTGGACATCTGTTTAAACCGCCGTTCACCCATGGGACGACAGCGGCAGGTCTCCCGGGCCACCCTGGACATGATATGCGCCATCTCCTTTAAATGCTCCGCCAGAAGCCCCTGGTTTTCCTGCAGCCTTTTCTGCCACAGATATTCCTGCCGGTCTGCCGGTTCTGATATCTGCTTTGGTTCTTCCTCATCCTCCTCAAACAGATCCGCCAGATCCCTGAAAGATTCCGCATAGGTCAGAAGTTTCTGCCTTCCATACTCCGGTATGATCTCTATCCTGCTATCATCTCTGATTTCCATCTGTTTTTTCATAACGCGCCTCCCTATTCTCATACTAATATATGAGTGGCTTGTCCATTATATTCCCACAAGCTGCAGGCCAGGAAAATATATCTTCGCGCATTAAGAAAACTTTCTTATTACAATAAAAAGCAAATCCCAGAACGTGCCTGGAATCTGCTTATTTTTCATCTTTAAATATAATCTCGCCTTCATACACCAACCCCAGCTTCTCCTTGGCGACTTCCTCCACGAATTTCTTGGTCTGTGTATATTTTCCATATTCTTCTATCTCTTCCGTTCGGGCCTGCTCTGCTTCAATCTCCAGCAGCAAGGCCTCTTCCCTCGCCATATAAGTACTGCGCCTCTCACGCAGTTCCACACTCTTGACCGTGACCACAAGCAACATCATCAATACCACTGTGGTAACTAAAAGCATGCCCAATCTGTTCTGGCGCTTTTTACGATATGCTGCTTTTCTTGCCATACTGTTAGTGATACCCCTCTCTTGCTGCACGTCAGTGTTTACATAAAACTATTTTAAGGGTTTTTATGCAAACCGTCAACCGCTTTTTTATAAATTGTTGACATTTTCTAATTTTTTTTGCAACAAATTGCACAATCCTCTTTCCCTTGAAAAACAGCCATTTCAATGGTTTTAGCACAATTTGTATAATGCGAAATATAAACCACAGTATCTTGTATATGCATGTTGACATAACATATACAAACCAATCCCTGATAACTGTCTTATATAATAACATGCCAAGAGAGGCTCCCACTACCGCAAACCATCTTAATACACCGTTATTCTCCCGATACAGCATATAGAAAACAACAATCCCGCAAGCCAGCCAAAATATAAGGTCCTCAACTGATATCAAAAAATTCCCGTGCCTGACTAACTTCCTGATAACCCGGATCCAGTCATAGGCAAATGTAATGAGCAGCCCCATGAGGACAGAATGTAGAAAAAAGGTTACCTCCTGTATGATTTCCTGACTCATATCTCATGACTTCCTCCGAGAACTCATTTAAACAGTCTGGCCAGTATGGATTCACCCTTCGCACCATATCCCGCACTCTCTGAATAGGTAAAACTGTCTACCCTGCCATCAATATCCACTTCCCCTTTATCCAAGGAAAGCCTGCTGACATGTAGTTCATTACCTTTGATCATCAACATTCCCTGTTCTGTTTCCAACAGAATCTCATTCACATCAAAAGAAAGTACGTCATTGACTCCGCTGACAGTACATGTCCTTCTGTTGGTAAGCATTAGCTTGTGAGGTTTTTTGCCGCCGGTATTCAGATCTTCCATACATGCCCTCCCACGATTATGGTACTTCTTAAATGTATGTCTGATCTTACTGAAATATGCCTGTTACGTCAAATAACGAAACAATTCTTTTGCTTCCTCCTTCCTCACTGTCTCCTGCACATCCAGAACTTCCACCTTCACTTCTTTATTCCCAAACTGAATCGTGATGATATCGCCTGCTTTCACATTAGTAGAAGCTTTGGCCGGTCTGTCATTGATAAAGACTCTGCCAGCATCACAGGCCTCATTGGCCACCGTGCGGCGTTTGATCAACCGCGATACTTTTAAATATTTGTCCAGTCTCATATCTTTCCTTCCTCCAAAGTAAATTTGTTTCGCAAATTAACTTTGGTGTAATGATTATCATAATATTAAAAAGCCCGTATGCAATGCATACAGGCTTTCTCGTCTTATAAGATTTATGCGTTGAGCATATCCTTCAGTGCCTTACCAGCTTTGAACTTAGGAGCCTTGGAAGCAGCGATCTTCATAACAGCACCGCTCTGAGGATTTCTACCCT
>CAYUKT010000243.1:0-4310 GCA_964445285.1 uncultured Bacteroides sp.
TAAAATGAGAAATGCAGAAAAGATTATTGACAGGGTGTTAGAAGGAGTGGAGAAGATTGCTCGGAATGAAGTGAAAAGGGTTGTACTTGGAGGCAGAGCAGGATGTGCAGCAATTTGGCACCAGCCGAGAAGACCGAAGAAAAAATAAGTTTAGATAATGGATTTACCATTGTGTGTAAGTCAACATAGATACATGGCAAAGCTTGGAGACTGCTTCACTGAGTTATTAGTGAGCAGTCTGTTTGTATAAACGTCTTTAAATAAACCACCTGCTATGCAGGCAATGTCGTCAACTTAAGATGTATCAAAAAGATGCCCGAAAACGCTGGGGGTATTTCAAGGCTTCCGTGCAAGTTGTAAGTCAATGGTGTCATAGATGGTATAGATTCCGCCATATTGATTGATGGTTTCCTCTATTCTGCCCAAAAACTCAGTTCTTATTTTTTCTTCCATTGCAATATGATCCGAATAGGTTCCCAATAATGCAATATACTCTTTTGCCGAAAAAGTTCTTGTCCTATAAAACATAGCGTGTCTGATATCTACAAAACCGTATTTTTCTGCAATCTGAGCTCTCTGCACCGCCTGCTCTTCGGTATATTCCGTCTCTTTGACACTGACTTTATCGTAATAGGTATAATAATATTGGGAATATAGATTATCAATTTCCGCAGAGAGTGCAGGATTGCCTTTGTCCTGATACGGATGATTGGCAAATCTTGCAAAAGCACCGCTGGATTTCAACATATCATAAACCTTTGCATACCCAATATCTTCCGGTACCCAGTGGAACGCGGATGCAGAATAGATTAGGTCATATTGAGAAACAGGCAAGGCAACATCTTCGAATTTGCCGGTAATAACTGAAAAATTTTTATATTCCTCAAACTTTTTCTTACATAATTTAGATAAGTTTTCTCCATATTCCACGGCGGTTAAGTTACAGCCTGTTTGCAGGATGGGCAAAGTTGCCTGTCCGCCGCCAATCCCTACCTCAACAACATGAGATGATTGATTGATGGGAATGTAATCAAAAAGCATTTCGTAAAGGTCG
Organism: uncultured Bacteroides sp.; assembly: GCA_964445285.1. Classification (GTDB taxonomy): domain Bacteria; phylum Bacillota; class Clostridia; order Lachnospirales; family Lachnospiraceae; genus UBA3282. Next base: position 1,055 of record CAYUKT010000243.1, read on the forward strand.
TCCGTATAGCCGGGACGAAGTTTTTCATAGGTAGCAGCAACGGTATCAAACGCCCATTCCAAACCTTTAATGACTGGCATAACATGCCTCCTTTCATCAGATTAAATTCACCAGTAAATTTGTCAAGGGATATTATATCATGCGGGTAAGAACGTGTCCAGCATAGATATTTCCATGAAATTAGAAGGAAGTTGAATTGAGAGAATGAAATTTTTGAAGACAACAGCTGCCCTGTTCCGTTTATAAAGACAGGGAGAAATAACAAAGCGGCGGCTGTGCCGGACATAGATTCGGGCATAGAGAATGGAGGGATTCGTATGAAGAAGATTATGATATCAGCGGTTATTATCTGTATATTCCTTACAGGTTGTAAGAGCGTAACCTCTGCAGTGGACACCGGGGCAGAGAAGGAGGAGGTGGGAATTAAAGAATTGGAAGAAAACTGGCCGGAAAGTATCTGCTATAACGCGGATGGGGTCTATGGGTATCCTTTGCATACGGAGATTGCAGTTGACACACCCATGACACTGTCAGTCTCCTGTGAGACATTGAATGGCAGTCTGCATTTGAAGATAGTGAACGCTGATACCAAGGAGATTGATTTTAGCGAGAAAAATCCGGATGGTGAGTATACGGTGAATATTGATAAAGCAGGAACGTATCAGATACTTTTTTACGCTAAAGAGCATGTGGGAAGTGTTCAAATTGTGCCGGCGGGGAATTAGGACATCATCCTTAGGTTAATAAAAGAGAGCATTGGCCAAAACATAAATGCAGTGATGGCACAATGCTCTTTTGTTTGTTGTTTGTATAATGATTCTGGTCAGGCATTCCTGTCCAGCAGGTTCTTGTAATCCCTGTCCACGCAGATGGTCTTATAGGCTGGACGGATAATCTTGCCGTTGTTAGCCAACTCTTCCATGCGGTGTGCGCTCCATCCGACAATCCTGGCGATCGCGAAGATAGGCGTGTAGAGTTCCATCGGCAGATTGAGCATATCATACACAAAACCGGAGTAGAAGTCCACGTTAATGTTAACGCCCTTGTAGATGGGACGCTCTTTTGAGATAATTTCCGGCGCCAGCCGCTCCACCAGGGAGTAGAGTGCGAACTCGTCCTGCAGCCCTTTTTCCTCGGAGAGCTTCTCTACGAAGGTCTTAAAGATAATGGCACGCGGATCGGATTTGGAGTAAACGGCATGGCCTACACCATAGATTAACCCCGCATGGTCAAAGGCCTCCTTGTGTAGAAGCTTGGCAAGGTAATCAGCCACCTGTCCTTCATTCTTCCAATCGGACACTTCCCGTTTCATTTCGTCAAACATTTTCACAACCTTGATGTTAGCGCCGCCGTGGCGGGGACCCTTTAGGGAGCCGATTGCCGCTGCGATGACGGAGTAGGTGTCTGTCAGGGAAGAAGTGACTACGTGCGTTGTGAAGGAGGAGTTGTTACCGCCGCCATGCTCCATGTGCAGGATCAGGGCGATATCCAGTATTTTTGCTTCCAACGGCGTATATTTACTGTCGGGACGCAGGATATGCAGAATATTTTCCGCATTGGATAACTCCAGTACTGGTTGATGGATATAGAGACTTTCTCCATTGTGATAGTGGTTATAAGCCTGATAGCCATAGATGGAGAGCATCGGGAACAAGGCAATCAACTGCAGACACTGTCTTAAAACATTGGGCAGGGATGTGTCATCTGCCCGGTCGTCATAAGAATAGAGTGTGAGCACACATCTTGCCAAGGTGTTCATCATATCATTACTGGGCGCTTTCATGATGATGTCGCGCACAAAACTGGTGGGAAGAGAACGGTAGCTGTTTAACAGTTTGGTAAAGTTCGCAAGTTCCTCCTTGTTGGGCAGCTTATCAAACAAAAGAAGATAGGTCACCTCTTCGAATCCAAATCGGTTATCGGTAGAGATGCCGTTCACAAGATCGCTGACATTATAGCCTCTGTAAAAAAGCTGTCCATGGGTGGGAATCTGTACACCGTCCACAATCTTATTGGCGCGCACATCGGAAATATTGGTCAGTCCGGCCAGTACGCCCTTACCGTTTAAGTCACGCAGCCCACGCTTTACATCATACTTCGTAAAAAGCTCTGTATCAATTATACCGGCTTGTTCACTCATATTCGCAAGTCGCACGATTTCAGGTGTGATTTCAGAAAAACTGTTCTGTTCCATAAGATATGTACCTCCTTTCGCAATACGTCATATCTTTCCATGCGATGCGGTGCATGGATATGGATATTCCATTCTATACATTGACTTCTTTATCATACCATGAAAAAAAAGAGTGAAACAAGCAAAAAGAAGAATTTAACAAAAATTTAACAATTTTTGTCTCAAATATAGTAATATAGTACCAGAAAAATATAGGAAAAAAGGGGAGAATTGTTATGAAAACGGGATGATGAAGGCAGATATATGGAATATGGCGCATCGTACAGTTAAAAAAGTGCTGGAAATTTTGAGAATAGGAGATTATGATTAAGAAAGACGCTGTTTTAGTAATCTGTGCTTTGAGAATCACAGTATTTGAGATTGTTATACAAGAGACATGGACGGTAGAGTCCGGCTCTCGGGAAAGGAGTATCATCGGAATATGGACAAAAAAGAAATATTGAAGCGTGTGGACCACACGCAGTTGAAAGCATTTGCAACCTGGGAGGACATCGTTACCCTATGTGATGAGGCGATTGCAAACGAGACGGCTTCCGTCTGTGTGCCGCCGGCTTATATTAAGAGAATACACGATACCTATCAGGACAAGATCAATATCTGTACGGTGGTAGGGTTTCCGTTGGGCTATTCGGTGACAGAAGCCAAAGTCACGGAGACGCGCAAAGCCATTGAGGACGGCGCTGGCGAGATAGATATGGTAATCAATATCAGTGATGTGAAAAATGGTCTGTATCAAAAGGTAGAGGATGAAATCCGTACATTAAAGCAGGAGTGCGGTGATAAAATCTTAAAGGTCATCATAGAGACCTGTTATCTGAATGAGGAAGAAAAGATTGCCATGTGTAAGGCTGTGACCAATGCGGGAGCGGATTATATCAAGACTTCCACTGGTTTTGGCACGGGCGGGGCCACGATCGAGGATGTCCGTCTTTTTAAAAAATATATCGGATCGAATGTGAAAATCAAGGCCGCAGGAGGTATCTCTACGCTGGAAGATTTAGAGGCCTTTGTGAACGAGGGATGCGACAGGATTGGTACTTCCAGGGCGGTAGGTTTGTTGAA
>CAYUKT010000244.1:0-4296 GCA_964445285.1 uncultured Bacteroides sp.
TAGTGCGTACCTCGACTGATATGAAGAAGTATGGGAGAATAGACTATATTTCTATCACGAGTATCAAAAGTTAAGTTTCAACTTTTGATACCGATATACGGAGGTAAGTCTATGAGTTCAGAAACAACTATGATGGCTGAGCAGTACCGTCTCCGGGAATGGGCCGACCAGATCAGGGACTGCCAGAGCCGTCCGTCCGGTATGAGCGTCGTCAGCTGGTGTGCCTGCCACGGTATCACAAAAGCGAATTATTATTACAGGCTCCGCCGTGTGAGGGAAGCCTGCCTTGAAACCATTCAGGAGGAAATAACCGCGCAGCAGGTAGTCCCTGTACAGCCTGGGCTTTTACAGCAGCAGGAACAGAAAGAAGGCAACGCACAGCCGGGACTGGATATTTCCATAAAAGGGGGTTCCATCCATGTAACAGAATCCACACCCATGCCATTGCTTGCGGCAGTTCTTGAGGTGATGCGGAATGCTTAATGATGCCATCTGTTTCAAGGCAGTTTATATTGTCTGCGGATACACAGACCTGCGCTCCGGCATGGACCGGCTGGCGGCGCTCATTGAAACGCAGACTGGGAGCAGACCGTATGTCCCGGACACGCTTTATCTTTTCTGTGGGCGGCGCACCGACCGCATCAAAGGACTTGTATGGGAAGGGGACGGCTGGCTCCTGTTATACAAGCGGCTGGCAGAAGGCCGGTTCCAGTGGCCGCGCAGTCCCGAAGAAGTGCGTGAATTAACGCCACAGCAGTTCCGGTGGCTGATGGAGGGGCTGACGACCGCCCCGAGAAAATCGGTTAAGCCAGTGGAACCGCCGGAATATACGGGATAACTTTGTGCAAAACGGAGAATTTCCAGGGTAGTTTTTCCACCGGGGAAACAGTCTTACCACGTTTCTGCGGAGCCGTGTATCTGGCCGCAAAAAGGTTCGAGGAAGGGGCAGGGGCGCCCTTTTCCTTTTTTTAAAAGATCCACAAAACAGCGGGATACAGTGGCTTATGCCGCTGTTTTAAGCATAGGCATTATGACGGACGCCCTGCTACGGCGAATTCGCAAAAACTGCCGTTTCCTGCTATACTGAAACCAGTGGAACCAGCAGGAGGCAGAGGCATGGCTTTGGAATATACAGAAGAAAAACTAAACAGCCTTGACAAGGAGACCCTTATCCAGCTGTTCCTGTCACAGCAGGAGCAGTTGAAGCAGATCGACCATAATCTCCAGCTGGTGCTGGAACAGATGGCGGACTTAAAACGGCACCGTTTTGGCCGGTCAACAGAGAAACATGAAATTGAAGACCAACTCTCTTTTGTGGAAGCGGACGGGAAGATCGTATTCTTTAATGAGCCAGAAGCCGTTGTGGATGAGGGATCCGGAGAAGCGGAAACAGTTTCCCGCAGGAAACCAAAGAAAAAACAGGGAAAACGGGAAGAAGATCTGGACGGGCTTTCAGTAGTTGTGGTCGAACATTCCATGGCGGATGCAGAATTGGAGGATATGTTCGGGAAAGACGGCTGGAAGCAGCTTCCTGATGAGATATACCAAAGGTACAGTTTTACGCCGGCAAAAATCGAGGTGGAGGAACACCATGTCAAGGTATATGCCGGGAAAAAGACGGACGAAATCGTCAGAGCGCCGCATCCGGGGAGCCTGTTGAGAGGGAGCCTCGTGTCCCCTTCGCTGGAAGCGGCAGTGATGAATGCCAAATATATCAATGCCGTCCCGCTTTACCGGCAGGAACAGGAATTTGAGCGGTACGGACTGCATATTTCAAGGCAGAACATGGCAAACTGGACGATCCAGTGTGCGGACCGTTACCTTGCAGTACTTTACGATCACCTGCATGAAAAGCTGTATGGTTACCATGTCCTGCAGGCAGACGAGACTCCCGTACTGGTAAATAAGGACGGCCGTCCTGCCGGGAGCAGAAGCTATATGTGGGTGTACCGCACCGGGCGGATGTATACAGACAGGCAGATCGTCCTGTATGAATACCAGAAGACCCGTAATGCCAGCCATCCGAGGGAATTCTTAAAGGATTTCAGCGGGGTATGTGTCACGGACGGCTACCAAGTCTACCACACGGTCGAAAATGAGCGTGAAGACTTAAAGATTGCCGGATGCTGGTCCCATGCGAGGCGCAGGTTTGATGAAGCAGTAAAAGCGCTGCCGAAGGCAAAGCAGAAGGACAGCCGCGCATACCTTGCGCTGACCATGATACAGGCCATCTACCGGGAGGAAAAACTGCTGAAAGATCTTCCGGCAGGGGAACGTAAAATCCGCCGCCAGCTGAGTGTAAGACCCCTGGTGGAGGCTTATTTCGTATGGGTGCGTGAAAACCTCCCGAAAGTGCCGCAGAAAAGCAAGACATGGGAAGGCTTCAGCTATTCACTTAACCAGGAAAAATACCTCAAAGTATTTCTGGATGACGGTGAAGTCCCGATGGATAATAATGCAGCGGAACAGTCGATCCGGGGATTCTGTATCGGCAAGAAAAACTGGGTGATGATCGATACGGTTGCAGGGGCAAAGTCCAGCGCCATTATATACAGTATTGCTGAAACTGCAAAAGCCAACAATCTGAAACCGTATGATTATTTTGAATACCTGCTTACCGAAATCCCAAAGCATCTGGACGATACTGACCGCAGTTTTTTGGATGACCTGCTTCCATGGTCACCGAACCTGCCTGCGAACTGCCGGAAGCCCGGTAAAGAAGAAGTGAAATAAAGACTGGAGCAAATCTGCTTCTATCATACAGGTTTGCTCCAGTTTTGTATAGGTACGGACTATCTACCGTTTACGTTTATTCGGAACGAACTGTAATATATTTTTGATTGCGACTTTTAGGTTTATCGGGAATAGTCATTTCTAATTGCCCGGATTCTAAAAGCGGATTGATATGCTTCAAAGTGAAGTTTCTTAAATCTTTGAAGCCGCAAAATACTGCAAGCTCTTTCTTGGATTTTGGTGTTGTGCAAAAAGCCAAAATCTGTTTGGATACCGTTGATAGTTCAATAACTTGGTGGGTAACTTGGTGGATAACTTGGTGGGCGTCACCCTCTAAGTTGTAGTTTACATTTTTCAAGATGACTCTGAAATCTGTTGCTGTTGAGGTAAATTCAGGCTTATATGCCTCTGTGTATCCAGGCAGCTTTTCGGTTTCACTGACGATTTTGCGTAGGCCACTTCCACGGCGTTCCATGTACTTCATGCGATGGAACAGGTCAGCAATCACAGGGTTTCGCCGCATGGAACGGATACTGTAAATATCATATTCCTGAATTGATCCACCGCCAAACATACCGCCCGGAGATGTGATTTCCACCCGATCATCAAACATATCAATATGGATTTCGCTGCCAAGCACAATATAATCACGATGGATAAGCGCATTGACAAGAGCCTCTGTCACAGCTCGTTCCGCATAATCCGGCTTGTCTACACGATACTGTGCCTTTTTGACAAAACGGACTTTGGAATTATTGCGAATAAATTCACTGCCGCTGTTCAGTAAATAAATCAAATTTCCCTCGTATTCTTTATCGTCCAGCGCATCATCAAAGATAGAGCCTTTTTCCAAGCCATTCCACCGGGTACAGAACATACGGGAGTTATAAACCGTGTGCTGATCGGTCATGAGTTTTCCGGCATTGGTCAGGAGTCCATTTTTATCAGTCAAACCAAAGGAAACATAATCGGATGGCTCAAAGCGGAGACCGGTCCGTTCCAGATAGGTTGCTTCCAGAAGTGTAAAGCTGTAATCCTTTTTTACCGCGTCTGTTGTTAGGGTATCAAAGGATTGATTGGTTCCCTTTAAGATCAATTCATTCACAATGTAATCAGGGGCAATTACGCTTTCATTTCCAACACGGATATATGCCTCCATCACGCCGTCTGCCTTGTAATAATATGGGGTGCTACGGCCGGGAGAAACCTCCAGAGCTAATAGATTTTTACCATCTTCCTGTAATGGTTTTAAGATAAACTGAGGTAATGGTGTGATTCGTTCTTTAATTAAGCGGCTGATCGCCTCAGCATCCTTTTGAACATCGGACAAGCCGATAGGTTTCCGGTCATCAGAGATTCCGAAAAACAGAGTGCCGCCGATTCCATTGGAAAATGCACTGACACTTTTTAACCAGCTTTTTGGCTTTTTTATTTCGAGAGCAACTTTGAAATCACATTCTGTTGCTTCAGCAATGAGCTGTTCTATCATAGAAATCCCTCCTTTGAGGTTGTAGAAAGCCCTGTGTGTTAGGATAGTTGTCAGTGAAAGATAATTACTTTTGT
>CAYUKT010000245.1:0-4292 GCA_964445285.1 uncultured Bacteroides sp.
CCCTGACACTTTATGCGGACAAACAGACGCAGACCTTCGATTCCATCAGCGCCCTGTTAGAACACTACTATGCCCAGCGCAATATCATAACCCGCATCCGGCAAAAGTCCGTGGATCTGCGCAAGATCGTGCAGACCGCCCTGGAGCGCAATGTCAAGAAATACGACCTACAGATGAAACAGATGCAGGATACCGAAAAAAAAGACAAATACAAGATCTACGGCGAACTGTTAAACACCTATGGATACAATGTGGAACCGGGCGCCAAATCCCTGCAGGCGCTCAACTATTATTCCAATGAGATGATCGACATTCCCCTGGACGCCACGCTTTCGCCCCAGGAAAATGCCAAGGTATATTTTGATAAATACGGAAAACTCAAGCGAACCTATGAAGCCCTGTCAGAATTGACCATACAAGTCAAACAGGAAATTGAGCACCTGGAATCCATTCTGGCGGCCCTCGATATCGCCATGCAGGAAGAGGATCTGGTCCAGATCAAGGAAGAACTGATCGAGAGCGGTTATATCCGCCGCAAAGGCGGCACGAAAAAGGTGAAAATCACCAGCAAACCTTTCCACTACTTAAGCAGCGATGGGTTCCATCTGTATGTGGGTAAGAATAACTACCAGAACGATGACCTGACCTTTAAATTTGCATCCGGCGGCGACTGGTGGTTCCATGCCAAGCAGATACCCGGCTCCCATGTAATCTTAAAAACAGAAGGGAAGGAAGTCCCCGACCGCGCTTTTGAGGAAGCCGCAAGACTTGCCGCCTACTACTCCAAGGGCCGCGAACAGGATAAGGTGGAGATTGATTATATCCAGAAAAAACATGTTAAAAAACCTGCCGGGGCCAAACCCGGATTCGTAGTCTATTACACCAACTATTCCATGGTGATCGACTCCGACATTTCAGGACTGCAGGAAATTACTTAACCCTTTCGTCTTACTGGATAACCCTCACGGTTCTGCCGTCCGACAGGGCCGTGACAGTTCCTTCGTCCGTATAAAATATTTGGCAGTCTGACTGCTTTAAAAGTTCTATGGTCTTATCCTCTACCCTTGTTCGTTCCTCACCCGCCGTCAGGATCACATATTCCGGCCTGGCCAGGACAAACAGTTCCGGAAGTTTCTTATTATAATCCCCGTGGTGCGGCATTTTGATCAGATCATACTGCTCTTCCCCGGCATCAGAATCCAAGAATTCCCCCGTCCGCTTTTTCAACGCATCCCCCATCAGCAATAACCGCGTCTCCCCGCAAGTCACTGTCGTGATCAGGGAATAATTATTATCATCGTCATAAGAATCCTTTTGGGGCGCATCCACAACAAACGCAGCCTCTCCCAGGGTAAAGCTGTAGTCCTCCACGAGACGTCTCTCCTCCACACCGGTCTGCGCAAGGGCCTGTGTCAGCATAAGATACGGTTCCGAATCTTCCTCATAATCCGGCATCAGCACACATCCCACCTCATACTTCGACAGAAGCGCCGCCGCACTGCCAATATGATCTTTATCAAAATGGCTTAAGATCAGATACTCGATCCGTTCCACGCCCCGTTCATCCAAAAAGGCGCAGATGTCCGCCGCATCATCGGCGTCCGCCGTATCGTTGACCACTATGGCATCTCCCATTTCCATGATGATACAATCCGATTTCCCGGTATCCAGAAACGTCATCTTGAGCATACAATCTATCACAGCCGATCCATCCGCCGTATCCATCGCATCCGCCGCAGCAGCTGTCTCGCTCTCCTCCGGCTGTGAAGCTGTATCCTCCGCGCATCCGCACAAGATGATTAGTAACAATGTGACAAGTACAAAAATCCGCCCTGCTCTTTTCATACAGGCCTCCTGTTCAAAAGCGCTATAAAAGTACTTTTTACTCCACTTATTATAATAATATATAATTCAGTCGGATTCAAACCCAAAAACAGACAGACGCTTCACGAGGCCTGCCTGTTTCCTTTTCATCTTTTATGATATTGTCATAATATAGATTTACATAAATATCTGTTTATTTCTTACAAAGTCTTAGATGAGAAAAGATCCTTCACATGATCGATCTCTGCCTGGGTGGCCTTGGCCGCCGGCACATAATAGGACTTCTCCCGTGCGATCTGGTAAAGTTCTTCCTGGGACTGCTCACAGGCATTCCTGAACTGCTTTAACGTCTGTTTCAGTTCCTTGTTTTCCGTCTGTGCGATCATCTCTCCGAAACGCACCAGTTCTCCATTGATACCTGTCAGGGTATCCGCTACCATTGTCTTTTCATTCAGCTGCATGATAGACTCCTTTCTTGTGATCATCGTTATCCGGTTACTGTAAAAACTCCATCAACTGCTGCTTGTTCTGCATTGCCGACTGTGCGCCTTTTTCAAAAAACTGCTTCACTTTCGTGTCGGATGCGCACTCCGCATACTCTTTCATCTTGCAGTGTGTCACATCATAGCCGCCCATAAGATGACGAAGGTTCTGTAAGTCCAGCTCAGATAAGTTTGCCATAATCTTCCCTCCTAAAAAATAAATGATTGTCCCTAACAGTATGCTCGCAAGGACAATCATTTATTCTCTCTTTTAGGATTTCTTTTGGGCTGTTGATTCTTACCTTTCTTCTTTTTACGTCTGCGCTTTTTTTTCTTTTTCACACGCCTTCGCTTCTTTCCGTCTGGCAGAAGATGAAACTTATGCGCCAGCCGGACCAGCAGTGTTCCTTTAGGGAAGGCCAAAAGCTCCTCCTCACTCACGCCGCCGATCAGAAGCAGGATGGCAAAATAGACACAAGCTCCCACGCCGATTGCCACAAGCAGCACAATCCTGCTGACCGGTATCAGAAGTATCAGTCCGTGATAAACGCCGAAAGCCACCGCTCCCATCACGCCCGCTGAAAAAAGCGGTTTTAAAAACATTTTAACAGCATTCAGCCGATAATCCAAATTTCTTCTGACCGACCATTGATTGAGCAGGCACATCACCAGCGAATAGATGATGTTGGCGCAGGCAAGGGCATAGAGATCCAGCTCTGTCTTGAAAAGAAGCAGGATTAGTCCGACCACTTGTACCGCCAGTGCAATGGCCGCATGAATCACCGGCGTATTGACCTTGCCGATTCCCTGCAACACCGCATTGGTCAGCGTGGAAAGGCCGTAGAGAACAATTGTTACCGCCAAAGCCATCAGAAGGCCGGAAGCCATATCTAGAGACTCCTTCTGGGGAAAAATGAACTGCATGATCGGTTTGGGCAGTACCGCTATTCCCACCATAGCCGGGATGGATATCAGCATTGTCATCTGGATTGCCTTGGAAACCTGTCTGCGCGTCTGGTCAAACCCACCCCGGGCATAAGAAGCCGAAACACCGGGAATCATGGCTGATGACATGGCAGAGGCAATGGCAATAGGGATATTGACCACCGCGATCGCCTGCGTGGCAAAAATCCCGTAGTGGTTGGATGCAATCACATCTTCCACATGCTTAAAGTCCATGATATCATAATAAATTGTCATGTTGATAACGGTAGAACAATTATAGATAAACGTGCTGAGGATAAATGGTGTGACAATGGTAAAAATGACCTTAAAAATCTCCCGATAGCTTTCCTCATGCCAGCTCTGGTCCCGTTCCACCCGCCGGCGGATGATTTTCCGGTTCAGCCGGTACATGGCAAACATAAAGAGCAGTCCCGTCACCACACCTGCACCGGTTCCGACCGCACTGCCGGCCGAACCATAGACAGCCCTGGTAGTGCTGTCCTCATCTATCACCATATTAATCAGAAAACGAGCCGCCAGAATACTGATGGCTGCGTTCATGATCTGTTCCAACACCTGGGAAATGGAAGTGTGCAGCATGGAACTATGAGCCTGGAAATACCCCCGCAAAACGCCCAAAAACCCTGAGAAAAAAATGGTGGGGGAAAGAACCCGGAGTGCCACCACCGCGTTAGGATTCTCTTTCACCAGCCAGGGTGCACCCACAAAAGTCAGGATGGACGCCGTCCCACCGACAATCAGCACATAAAGGAGCGCACAGACAAATACCCTCTGCGCATTGCGGTACTCTTTAAAAGCCAACCGCTGTGCAATGACCTTGGAAATTGCCGAAGGAATGCTGTAAGAAGAGATGAGCAGGATAATCGTATAGATATTGATAGCCGCGCTGTAATAGCCATTACCCTCGATACCAATGATACTGAGGAGCGGGCTTCTGTAAATCAGGCTGATCACTTTGACAAGCATACCGGCTGCCGCCAGTATACCGGCCTGGAACACAAATGTATTTTTTTTCTTTGG
>CAYUKT010000246.1:0-4282 GCA_964445285.1 uncultured Bacteroides sp.
TAAATAGTAATGACTGTATAAGTCAATACAGCATACAGACGATCAACGAGCTGGTGGCAAAAGGTATGCAGTTTACTTATGCTACGGCTCGTTCTCTTGTATCGGCATCGGTGGTGGCAAAAGGGTTATCAACGACCATTCCGGTCATTGCCTACAATGGGGTGCTGATCATAAACCCTTCTACAGGAGAGGTGCTGTCATCCCTCTCTTTTACAGAGGAGGAGGCTGCGTATGTGCGTAAGACTTTGCAGGCACATGCTGCGGCACCTTTGGTTTACGCGTATGTGGATGGTGTGGAGCGGGTCTCTTATAGGGTGGACAGGATCAATGAGGGTATTCAGCGATATCTGGATGTGAGAAAGGGAGATAAAAGATTCCGGCCGCTTGCGGATGAGGGCGGACTGTACCGGGGCGATATCTTTTATTTTACCTGTATTGCTGACAGAGAGGAACTGCTGCCGCTATATGAGATTTTTGTGGATGACAGCCGGTATCGCTGTACGTTACAGCAGGAACTGTACCGTCCTGAGTTTTTTCTGGAGATCATGCCGAAGAAGGCGTCCAAGGCGGAAGCAATCAAGAAACTGAAAGAAATATGGCATTGTGATAAAGTGGTATCTTTTGGGGATGCCGTCAATGATATTCCCATGTTTGAGATTTCTGATGAATGTTATGCGGTGGACAATGCGGTGCCGCAGTTAAAAGCATTAGCCACGGGCGTGATTGCCTCCAATGATGGGGACGGTGTGGCAAGATGGCTTTCGACCGAAGCTTCTGTGGGGCAGATTTCGTTATTGTAAGAAAGAGGATGGCAGATTTGTGGGAAACTGCCTGTTCGGACAGGAGGTATGAGAATGGCAGAGAGCATGCAGTATGCGGATCATAAAAGCCGATGCAGGTGGGCAAATCCCAAGAATCCGCGGTACATACAATATCATGATGAAGAGTGGGGCGTACCCGTACATGACGATCAGGTTCTTTTTGAGATGTTGATCTTAGAATCTTTTCAGGCGGGATTGTCCTGGGAGTGTGTGCTGAACAAGAAAGAGGCTTTCCGCCGGGCTTTTGATGGATTTGACCTGGAGACCGTATGCGGTTATGATGAGAATAAAATGGAAGCCCTGCGGCAGGATGAAGGGATAATCCGTAACCGGCGGAAGATCAGGGCTGCGGTAGATAATGCCCGTATTTTTAAAAAAATTGTGACAGAGTATGGCAGCTTTGACAGTTACCTGTGGGGATATACCGAAGGAAAGGTTGTGTATGAGAATGACAGGGTGAGTTCACCGCTCTCGGATGCAATCTCCCGGGATTTGATCAGAAGAGGCATGAAGTTTGTGGGAACGACTATTATTTATGCCTATCTGCAGGCAGTGGGGGTGATCTACTCCCATGAGGAGGGCTGCTATCTGTGCAGACAGCACCATAAGAAACTAGAAGGGGAGATGATTTGAGTATGGCGAAAAATGTTTTGGCAGTGATCGATATGCAGAATGATTTTATTGATGGTACATTAGGGACGAAAGAGGCGGAAGCCATTGTGGAAAGAGTGGCAGAGCAGATCAGGGGTTTTGATGGTCAGGTGGTGTATACGAGAGACACCCACTTCGAGGATTACCTGAATACCCAGGAAGGGGAGAAACTGCCGGTGACACACTGCATTAAGGGTACGAAAGGATGGCAGATTCAGACTGATTTAATGGCGCTCCAAGATGAAGATACCAGGATCTTTGATAAATTGACCTTCGGTTCTGTAGAATTGGCACAGTATCTGAAGGAAATAGAGGATTTGGAGAGTGTTACATTGATCGGGCTTTGCACCGACATTTGCGTCATTTCCAATGCAATGGTCATCAAGGCTTTTATTCCGGAAGTGACTGTAAAGGTCAAGGCTGATTGCTGCGCAGGGGTAACACCGCAGAGTCATGACAATGCCCTGGAAGCCATGAAGATGTGTCAGATGGAGATTTTGTGATGGAAAGTTTAAAAGTGGCCTTACTGCAGTTGAAACCAGGTGAGTCAATCGAGGAGAATCTGCAGAAAGGATTGACTGCCTGCAGACAGGCTAAAGAGATGGGAGCAGATATTGCTCTTTTTCCTGAAATGTGGAGTGTGGGATATCGGATTCCGGAAGACGTGGAAGAGTTGAAGGCAACTGCCATTTCAGCAGGAAGCAGTTTTGTGCGGGCCTATCAGGAACTGGCCGGGAAACTGGAGATGGCGGTGGCGGTCACTTTTCTGGAGTCCTGGGAACCGCTTCCGAGAAATACAATGATTTTGATTGACCGATATGGTCACAATGTACTCACTTATGCCAAGGTACATACCTGCGATTTCGGGGAGGAATGCAGACTGACGCCGGGCAGTGAATTCCTGGCGGCGGACTTGGATACGGCTGGGGGAATGGTAAGGGTCGGCGCCATGATCTGCTACGACAGGGAATTTCCGGAGAGTGCAAGGATTCTCATGCTGCAGGGGGCGGAGTTGATTCTGGTGCCTAATGCCTGTCCAATGGAGATAAATCGTATTTCCCAGCTAAGGGCCAGAGCCTACGAAAATATGCTGGGGATTGCCACGGTCAATTATCCGACAGGTCATCCTGACTGTAATGGTCATTCCACGGCTTTTGACGGGATTGCCTACAAACCGGAACTGCCGGAGTCGAGGGATACGATGCTTCTCGATGCGGGGGAGGAAGAAGGTATATATCTGGCGGATTTTCCGATGGATGAGATGCGGGAATACCGCGGCAGGGAAGTGCACGGCAACGCCTACAGGCGGCCTGACTTGTACGGCATGTTGACTAAGAAGTGCACTAAGGAGCCTTTTGTGCGCAGTGATTATAGATGGAAGTAGGAGATACCATGAGAAAAAAAGAATTGGCCTTGGCTGTGATAGAGAGATTGAAGAAGGAATATCCGGATGCGGGATGTACCCTGGATTATAACGAGGCGTGGAAGCTGCTTGTCAGCGTGAGACTGGCGGCGCAGTGTACCGATGCCAGAGTTAATGTGGTGGTGGAGAAACTGTATGAGAAATTTCCGGATGTGGATGCCCTGGCGGCGGCGCCGGTGGAAGAGATTGAGGCAGTCGTGCATCCCTGCGGACTTGGTAAAAGCAAGGCGCGGGATATCAGTGCCTGCATGAAACAGTTGAAAGAGATTTATAACGGCAAGGTGCCGGATGATTTTGACGCCCTGTTGAAACTGCCCGGGGTCGGCAGGAAGAGTGCTAATCTGATCATGGGGGATGTGTTCGGAAAGCCTGCTATCGTTACGGATACCCATTGCATCAGGCTGTGCAACCGTATCGGTCTGGTGGACGGGATCAAGGAGCCGAAAAAGGTGGAAATGGCCCTGTGGAAGATTATTCCTCCGGAGGAGGGCAGTGACTTCTGCCACCGGCTGGTTTATCATGGCCGGGAAGTATGTACCGCCAGAACGGCACCCTACTGTGACAGATGCTGTCTGCAGGATATCTGTAAGAAGAATATCTAAATAAGTCTGAGTGAGAATACGTTCTGAAGCTATAGATTGACCATATGAGCCGAATGGGAGGATGCTATGAAACTGACGATGCTTGGCACGGGGATGGCGATGGTCACCACGTGCTATAATACGTGTTTTATCCTGGAAGACAAAGATGAGAGTTTCCTGATTGATGGCGGCGGAGGAAATGGTATCCTGATACAGCTTGCAAAGGCCGGGATTGATTGGAAATCCATTCATCATATGTTTATCACCCACAAGCATATTGATCATATCATGGGAATTCTGTGGGTGATTCGTAAGATTGGGCAGGGGATCAACAGGGAAGAATATGAGGGGAATCTGGAAATCTACGGGCATGATGAGGTAATCCATATCGTAAAGGAGATGGCGGAAACGCTTCTGCAGAAAAAGATAAAGAAGCATTTCGGCAGCAGGATAAACTTTCAGGTGGTAGAAAACGGGGAACACCGGCAGATACTTCATCATAAAGTGACTTTTTTTGATATCCTGTCCACCAAGGACAAGCAGTATGGCTTCACAATGGAGTATGCGGAAGGAAAGCGTCTTACCTGCTGTGGGGATGAACCATACAATGACCAAAATAGTGAATATGTGCGTGGAAGCGAGTGGCTGATGCTGGAAGCTTTCTGTATGTATGGGGAGGCAGATATTTTCAACCCCTATGAAAAGCATCATAGCACAGTGAAAGAGGCCTGCGAGCAGGCTGAGGCACTGGAGATTCCGAATCTGATCCTGTATCACACGGAAGATAGTCATATTGAGCAGAGAAA
>CAYUKT010000247.1:0-1474 GCA_964445285.1 uncultured Bacteroides sp.
CCCTGTCCGGTCACCATAAAGGTGACACTCTTCATACCGCCAATCCCGATCTCTTCCACTTCCATGGTCTCTACCTTCCAGCGTCTGCCTTCCGCATAGTGTACATACATGCGATATATCTCCGCCGCAAAAAGAGCTGCCTCATCACCGCCGGCCCCGGCACGGATCTCTACGATCACGTTCTTGTCATCGTTCGGATCCTTAGGCAGAAGCAGTATCTTCAGAGTATGTTCCAGCTCCTCCACCCGCTTCTTGGCCTCTGTCAGTTCCTCTTTGAGCATCTCGCGCATATCTGCGTCTGACTCTTCATCCAGCATCACCAGACTGTCCTCAATGTCCTGGTTACTTTTTTTATATTCCTTATAAGCGTTGACTATAGGAGTCAAATCGCTCTGCTCTTTCATCAATGCCCGAAAACGCTCCTGGTTGTCAGCCACTGTGGGCTCACTCAACTCGTTCATGATCTCCTCAAATTTTCTGAGCAGATCCTCTAATTTATCAAACATAATTACCTCCGGCTGTCATACAGCTATTCTATCATATTAACTTGCTCTCTTTTATATAACATATATTATTTTAATACAATCACCACATCTATACATCCATACCGCTAACCGAACCAACTCCCGTACGCCACCCGGTCAAGCCCTGCAAAATCCTTCACTACCTCTATCTCGCGATAGCCTTCCCCTTCCATGATCTTACACACATCCTCCGCCTGATCGTAACCGATCTCATAAAATAACATGCCGCCTCTGGTCAGATATTTCCCCGCCTGATGCGTGATTTTTCTGTAAAAGTATAACCCATCCTCTCTGCCGTCAAGTGCCATCAACGGTTCATGTTCCCGCACTTCCGGCATCAGCGTATCGATAACATCCGTTCTTATATAAGGCGGATTAGCAATGATCATCTCATATCTCTCCCCCTTCGGCAGATTGGCAAACAAATCACTTTTTACAAAAGAGGCTGTGATCTCCGGTCGCTGTTCCCGTAGTCTCCGGTAATTCTCTTCCGCTACCGCAAGCGCCTCCGCTGACAGATCCGCCCCCACACCCACACAGTCATTGGAATACTGCAGAAGACTGAGTAAAATGCATCCGGAACCGGTACACATATCCAGTATCCGCATCCCATCGTGAAGATTCCGAAGCGCCTCCTCCACCAGAACTTCCGTGTCCTGTCTGGGCACCAGCACTTTATCATTGACTATAAAGGTCAATCCCATAAAATCCTGTTCACCGGTCAGATGCTGCAAAGGCACGTGTCCTGCCCTCTTTGCAAGCAGGTCGCCGTACCTCGCATACTCTTTCTCAGAAACCTCCCGCTCACCATGCGCAAGCAGGGTATTCCTATCCGTCTCACAGACATATTCCAATAGAAGCCGGGCATCCAGTGCCGCTTCTTCGATGCTGGCTCCCATAAGACACTCCACACCTTCTCTATACACGCTGCTGTATGAACGACACATGTT
>CAYUKT010000247.1:1574-4275 GCA_964445285.1 uncultured Bacteroides sp.
ATAACTTCTGTTTTTAATCTTCCTGATCTGCCTGGTCTTCCGTCTTCTCCTTCATCCACGACTCATCCACCTCATACCCAAAAGTCTCATACAGATAAGTCTTCCAGTCAAAGACAGCCTCCACTGCCGCAATTGCCACTTCTACCATACTTTCATCCGGTTCCTTGGTAGTCAGCCTCTGCAGCCACATCCCCGGTGCTGAGATAATCCGCACTAAAATATTATTGCTCTTACCCGCAAGCCGTATGATCTCATAAGAAATCCCCGCAATTACCGGAATCAGAGCCACACGGATCAACACCCTGTACACCGGATTTTCCACCCGGATGAAGAAAAATAAGATCACACTCACAAACATAACAAACAGCAGAAAACTGGTACCGCAGCGTCTGTGCTGTTTGGAACTTCTCATTACTTCATGTACTGTCAGGGGACATCCCTTCTCAATACAGTTGATACAC
Organism: uncultured Bacteroides sp.; assembly: GCA_964445285.1. Lineage (GTDB taxonomy): Bacteria > Bacillota > Clostridia > Lachnospirales > Lachnospiraceae > UBA3282. Next base: position 2,036 of record CAYUKT010000247.1, read on the forward strand.
TTATGTTCCGCACCGTGATACATATAAACACGCCTGATATCTTTCATCAGTGAAATAGCCAGCACATATCCCACAAAAATCAGGATCCGCAGGGCTCCCTCTATGATCGCCATAAAGGAAGCGCTCCTGATATATTCCGCAAACAGGGACGTCACATAATAGGGCAGAACCATAAAGATGCCGATCGCCAGCACCAGGGAAAATATCATAACAATCGCACTGAATACCTTCTCCGCCTTGTCCTTAAATATCTTATTAAATGCCTTATCCGCCAGCGTTTCCTTGGCATCCTCATCTTCATAAAACGATGCTGAAAAGTTCAGACTCCGCATCCCCAATATCATCGAATCAATAAACTGGAAGATTCCTCTGATAAAAGGCACATCCATCAACTTACTGCCATGAATGATCCCATAGTAGTGCTCCACTTCCACCTCGATCTCACCGTTTGGCTTGCGCACTGCCACAGCATACTGTTCCTTATTTTTCATCATAATACCCTCTAAGACGGCCTGCCCGCCAATCCCGGAGTATTTCATGTTTTTCTTCTTTCTTCCCATTTTATATGTCCTTTTTTCTATAACTTAGAAAAGGTTGAGATAAACTCAACCTTTTTTGTAAATCCCGCTTATTTGCTTTCCACACCGTATTTCCGATTGAACTTATCAATACGTCCACGAGCCTGCGCCGCTTTCTGCTGTCCAGTGTAAAATGAATGGCACTTGGAACAGACCTCAACGTGAATCTCAGGTTTGGTGGAACCTGTTACAAATGTGTTACCGCAGTTACACGTTACCGTTGCCTGATAATATTCAGGATGGATTCCCTCTCTCATCTCTTTCACCTCTTCTAAACTCAAAAGTAAATAGATACCTGTCATAGACCGACAGCTTTTACATTGTAGCATAGGATTTTCGGGTATGCAAGCCCTTTTTTGATATTATTGGCTATTCTTTCACCTGTTTAGATAAATTTCATCTTCTTGACCATATTCACAAACTCAAAATTGTTTCTGGTCTTGGAGAACATATCCAGGATCCGTTCCACAGCCTCATCCGCTTTCATGCCGTTTAACGCCTTACGGATGATATTGATCGCCTCCAGTTCATCCTGTGTCAACAGCAGATCCTCTCTTCTGGTACTGGACTTCGGAATATCAATAGCCGGGAAAACTCTCTTTTCTGAAAGCTTACGGTCAAGAACCAGTTCCATGTTACCGGTACCCTTAAATTCCTCATAGATCACATCATCCATCTTGCTGCCTGTCTCCACCAGTGCCGTTGCCAGAATCGTCAGACTTCCGCCCTCTCTCATGTTACGTGCCGCTCCGAAGAAACGTTTGGGCATATGCAGAGCCGCCGGATCCAAACCGCCGGAAAGGGTACGTCCGCTTGGCGGCACTACCAGGTTATAAGCCCTGGTCAGACGAGTGATGCTGTCTAACAGAACCACCACATCCTTCTTATGCTCCACGAGGCGCTTTGCACGCTCAATCACCATCTCGGATACCCGCTTATGGTGTTCCGGCAGTTCATCAAAGGTAGAATAGATCACTTCCACATTAGGCCCTTCAATGGCTTCCTTGATATCCGTCACTTCCTCCGGACGCTCATCGATCAGCAGGATGATCAGATGTGACTCCGGCGCCGTTCTGGTGATGGACTTGGCTACTTCTTTTAATAAAGTAGTCTTACCTGCCTTGGGCGGTGACACGATCATACCTCTCTGCCCCTTGCCCACCGGACTGATCAGATCCATAATGCGCATGGCTAAAGATGCTCCCGGTGTTTCCAGCTTTAATCTCTCATTCGGGAAAATCGGCGTCATATCTTCAAAATTCACACGCCGCATAGCCACTTCCGGTGAATAACCATTGATGGATTTCACATATAGCAGGGCGCTGAACTTCTCATTCTGTGTCTTAATCCTGGTGTTGCCCTCTAAAATATCACCTGTTTTCAATCCAAAACGGCGTATCTGGCTGGGCGCCACATAAACGTCATTCTCACCCGGCAGATAATTCTCACAGCGGATAAAACCGAACCCATCACTCATAACCTCCAAAATACCGCTGGCCGTAATGCCACTGTCGAGTTCCGTGGGATACTTGTCTTCCTCCCCTGCCATGGCCGCTTCAATTTTCTTGACCGGCGTGTTAGGCGGCACGATAGATTTGACCACCACTTCCTTACCCGCAGCCTTATCTTTCTCATCCTCTGCCAGCATCGCTTCCACGATCT
>CAYUKT010000248.1:0-4251 GCA_964445285.1 uncultured Bacteroides sp.
CGGACAGCTGCCCTTAGGCAGCGTATGCTAAATTATCTTCAGCGTTTATATTTAGATTCGCGATTTGACGCATCAGCCTGCGGATAGCTTCTCCAGCTGCAAGACCCCTGTCGAAACCTTGACTGGCCCTTATTATAAATAACTGTTATCCGGGCAGTTTTCCACCCGTTTTCTATTAATAGTATACCACATCACACGCAAGTTCTTCAATCATAAGTTCTTAATCTTAAACTCTCTCTCATGCTCCCTGCGCATATCCTTCTTGGCAATATCCTGCCGCTTGTCATACAGTTTCTTACCTTTGGCAAGCCCGATTTCCACCTTGGCCCTTCCCTCTTTAAAGTATACCTGCAAAGGCACCACTGTATACCCCTGTTCCGCCATTTTGCCTGCCAGTTTGGCTATCTCTGTCTTGTGCAGAAGGAGTTTGCGCACCCGCAGTGGATCCTTGTTGAAGATATTGCCTTTCTCATAAGGACTCACATTCATCCCATAGACGAATGCCTCCCCGTTCTCGATGCGCACGAAAGCCTCCTTGATACTGCACTTGCCAAGGCGCAGTGATTTTACCTCCGTGCCGTGCAGGGCAATCCCCGCCTCATATTTCTCTTCAATAAAAAAATCATGATATGCCTTTTTGTTATTGGCAACCAATTTCATGGCCTCTTTCGCCATACTATCACCTGCCTTCCTATTCTTCCCAAGGGATTTCAAAATCTATGGTCTTCATGAGTCTGTCCACGCCCCGGACCCGGATCTTGAGTTTCTGCCCCAGTTTATACACAATGCCGGACTCCCGGCCCACCATTTCATAACTGCTCTCATCATAGATAAAATAATCTCCCGGCAGGGTAGACACATGGATCAGTCCCTCCACAGTGTTGGGCAGTTCCACATAGATACCCCACTGGGTAATCCCGGATATCACGCCCTCGTAAGTCTCCCCAATCCGTTCTTCCATATATTCTGCTTTCTTCAGCTTATCGGTCTCCCGCTCCGCTTCCTCGGCACGTCTCTCCATCTTGGAAGAATGTTTGGCCACCTCGGGCAGTTTTTCCTCGTAATGCTGTATCCGCTCCTCTCTCAGTCTGCCCCGCAGCTGTTCCTTGATGATCCGATGAATCTGCAGATCCGGATAGCGTCTTATGGGGGAAGTAAAGTGGCAGTAATACTGGCACGCCAGACCGAAATGTCCTGTACACTCTACCGTGTATTTGGCCTGTTTCATGCTTCGCAGCGTCAGGCGGCTGATCAGTGTCTCCTCGTCCGTATCCACAATCCTGCCCAGCAGTTTCTGGAGTTCCTTAGGATGAATCTCCTCCCCGGAGAACTTGATATGATAGCCAAAATTCCTGATAAGGGCTGAAAGCTTCATAATCTTCTCCGGATCCGGTGTCTCATGGGTACGGTACACAAAGGGAATATCCAGCCAGAAAAAATGCTGTGCCACGGTCTCGTTGGCCGCCAGCATAAAGTCCTCGATCAACTTAGTCGCAACATTTCTCTCATAGGGCTTAATCTCTGTCGGATGCCCCTTCTCATCGAGTATGATCTTGCTCTCCGCGAAATCAAAATCAATAGATCCTCTCTGATGCCGTCTTTTTCTTAAAATCCCGGCCAGCTGTTCCATCTGCTCAAACATAGGCACCAGTTCCCTATAGGCAGCAATCTCCGCCTCGTCCCTGTCTTCCAGAATCTTTTTCACAGAAGTGTAAGTCATCCTGCGGTCCACCCGGATCACGCTCTCGGCTATCTGGTAATCCCGCACGTCTCCCTTAGCATCTATGGTCATCAGGCAGCTTAGGGCCAGGCGCTCCACGCCCTGATTGAGGGAACATATGCCGTTGGAAAGCTTATGGGGCAGCATGGGGATCACGCGGTCTACCAGGTATACGCTGGTGCCCCGCTCCAGCGCCTCCCAGTCCAGGGCCGAATTTTCCTGTACATAATTGGTCACATCCGCAATGTGGACGCCCAGATGATAAAGCCCCTCTTCATCCACGGAAAGACTCACCGCGTCATCCAGATCCTTAGCGTCCTCGCCGTCTATGGTCACCATCTGCACATCCCTCAAATCGAGTCTTCCCTGCTTATCAGCCTCCGACACTTCATCCGGCATCCTGGCTGCCTGGTTCATGACCTTCTCGCCAAATTCCACCGGCAGTTCATACCCCCGCACAATGGACATGATATCCACACCGGGATCGTTCACATGGCCCAAGATCTCCACCACACGTCCCTCCGGTTTATGGGTCTCATCCCCATAGGATGTAAGTTCCACCACTACTTTGTGGCCGTTCACCGCTCCCTTCGAGCGTTCTTCGGGTATAAAAATATCTTTACCGATTCTGGAACTATCCGGGATCACAAAGCCGAAATGCGCCGACTCTTCATAGGTGCCCACCACCTGCTTCGTGCCCCGCTCCAGGATGCGCAGGACTTCTGCCTCCTGTCTCCTGCCCCGCTGTCCGGGCAGGAGCATCACCTGCACCTTATCCAGATGGAATGCGCCGTTCACCTTATCTTCCGGCACATAGAGATCTTCCTCCCTGCCTTCTATTTCCACAAACCCAAATCCCCTGGCATTGGCAATAAAAGTTCCCACCGGTTTATTCTCATCAGGTTTGCTGTATCTGCCCTGTCCGTTCACCTGCAGCCTGCCTTCCGTAAGAAGGGCCTGCAGCACTTCCCGAAGGGCGGACCTCTCCTGCTTTGGCACCTGCATAAAAGCTGCCAGCTCCTTTTCTTTCATGGGCACATATGCCTCATCCGCCACCAGTTCGCATATTAAATTCTTACGTTGTTCTAATTTATCATCCATGTAATGCATATTTCCTCCATTTTGAAGCCTTTTCTTTCCTCCCAAAACATATCGCGTCAAAAAGCGCTTCTAAAATTGAAAAAGCACCCTTCTGCAAGAGTGCTTTTGTCCGTCTAAAACAAGGTCAGGTTCAGGACGATCGCCAATACCATGAAACCGACCGCAAGACCTGTGGTGATCTTGACTAACTTACCTTCCATGGAACGTCCTTTGTTCTTGCCCCAATATGTTTCGGCTGCACCGCTCACTGCGCCAAGGCCGGCTGTCTTGCCCTCCTGCATCAATACCAGGACTACAAGCGCCACACATATAAGAATATATACTATCGTCAATACGATTCTGAGTGCTCCCATCTCTACACCTCCTAATATCATACGGCTATCATCATACCATACAACCCTGCATTATGCAAGACAAAATATTAATCTACAAGTGTAACAGTTCAGCCATGCTCATTCATAAGTTGTCGGTTTATACGTTTTGCATAGATTAGCTAGATTATTTCCGCATGGCTGAACTGTTACCTACAAGTCAAACTGTGCAAAAGCGTCCCTCTCTCTTCTCATACCGTCATGATACCGCATCAGATACGCTTTCATCTCCGTATGCCGCTGTCCCATGTCTTCCATGATTCCCGGAAAGTTTTCTTCTGTCACGCCGCCGATCTTTGTCAGGAACTCATAGTAGGCTCTGTCGTCCCCGTGCTCCTCCAACACCACCCGCCAGGTTTCCTCCGTCTCGCATCCTTTGATATGGGCAAGGAGATATGCTTTCAGTTCTGCCCGCAGTTCCTCTCCCAGTCCATAATCATGCATCAGACGAAGCATGGCCAGCCGCACTTTGCCGCGCCGTTTCTGTTCCAAATAATATCCCAGGTCATTCTCCTTACTGCCGTAGTCCTCCTCGCCGCACAAAAGCATCTTGGAAAAACCATCACTGTCCTCCAGATGCAGCAAGGTCCTGGTTCTCGCATCCCATCCGGCAAGCCAGCTTGGTGTCCCTGCATTTTCCAGATCAAAGAGATAAAAGGCATCCAGCTGGTTCACTGCAACCGCCAGCAGCCATGCAATATCCTGCGCCCTGTCCTTCTCTTCCCCGGCACCTTCTCTTCTCTCGGCTTCCTCCCTGTTCTCAATCCGCTCAAGCCGGCCGCATTCTTTAAACACTCCCTGCCCCATCTCTATCGGATGGTAAGGCAGCGCCACGCTGTCCAGATTTCCACAATAGGCAAAGGCCCAGTCGCCGATACCGGCCAGACACCCCGGCAATACAATCTTTCGCAGGGTCTTATTGCTCAGAAAAGCTTTCTTTCCAATCCATACCACAGGATAATCCTCTATTGTTTCCGGAATCTCAATCTTTACATCCCGGCCGTTGTAATTTGTGATCACCGCCGTCTTTTCCATCATCTCATATTCCAGACTGCCCTG
>CAYUKT010000249.1:0-4242 GCA_964445285.1 uncultured Bacteroides sp.
CCAGATGACAGACATTAGGGGTCTTTTCACTGATCTCATTGGCAAAAGCGATATCAAAATCAAAACCAATCTCATGAGCGATGGCGGGCAGATGCAGCATGGAATTGGTGGAACATCCCAGCGCCATATCCACTGTGAGCGCATTTAAGATAGCATCCTTTGTCATAATATCCCTGGGCCGAATATCCTTTTCCAGCAGTTTCATCACCGCCATACCCGCATGTTTGGCTAATTTAATACGCTCGGAATAAACCGCCGGGATCGTACCATTGCCGCGAAGTCCCATGCCCAGCGCCTCTGTCAGGCAGTTCATGGAATTAGCCGTATACATACCGGAGCAGGATCCGCAGGTAGGACATACCTTCTCTTCAAACTCCCGCAGCTCCTCATCCGTCATGGAACCAGCCGCATGGGACCCCACCGCCTCAAACATGGAAGAAAGACTTCTCTTCTGTCCTTTCACATGTCCTGCCAGCATGGGACCGCCGGAAACAAATACAGTGGGCACATTGATACGCGCCGCCGCCATCAGAAGCCCCGGCACATTTTTATCACAGTTTGGCACCATCACCAACGCGTCAAACTGATGTGCCAGCGCCATACACTCTGTGGAATCCGCGATCAGATCCCTAGTTACCAGGGAATACTTCATACCGATATGTCCCATGGCGATCCCGTCACAGACCGCAATCGCCGGGAACACCACCGGCACACCGCCGGCCTGGGCCACACCCAGTTTCACCGCCTCCACAATTTTATCCAGATTCATATGCCCTGGCACAATCTCATTGTAAGAGCTGACGATTCCCACCATGGGCTTCTTCATTTCCTCCTCCGTAAAACCAAGGGCATTAAACAAACTCCTGTGCGGCGCCTGTTGTGCGCCTGCCTTTACATTGTCACTTCTCATACTGTCCTCCGTTCTGAAGCGCCCTGCGCTCCCTTTCTCTACTTTCTTTTATATAAGATAAACTGCCAGTTCTCATAGACCGGCTCCATCTTTTCCTCCAAATATGCTGTCGGCATCTCATCCTTGGTCAGATAAAACTTCCATTCCTCCGGGCCTTCCCGATATCCGTACTGCATACCGAGAAGTGCCTTGTCTATCAGTGCCGCATCGGCCTCTTCTATCTGCCTGGTCACCCGGTCTCCTTCTATATCATAAGCATATAGAAGATAATACTCCTGGTCGCAGTCCGTCACCGCGATCCTGCCGGCATGCTCCATGTCTATCTGCTCATAGGCATCCCGTAGCAGTTCATCCCGTCTGCTGTAGGGAGCCGTGTCCAGTACAAGCGCCAGAATACAAAGACCTCCTATAAGAACACTCCACACAATCCCTGTCCGGCCAGTATCATTGCCGGTCTTCTCCTGTGCACTGTCCTTTTTTGCTCTTCTTCCCGTCCTGCCTGCAGCACTGCCTGCCATTGTAGCCAGCCAAGTAAGCAAAAGTGCCGCCCATACGCCCAGGAAAGAAAAAACTCTCTGGTAAGGCAGTTTACACTGTATGATCAATGCAGCTGCCAAAAGAAAAATCGTGAACAGGAAATACCATTCCAAAAACTCTTGGTACCTTTCCCGTTCCACATCCGTCCCATTTAATAACGTATGTATTTTATTTTTCAGCCGCCACCCGATACACAATACTACTGCCAAAAGCGCTATTGCCACCAGCCAACACATAACAGAACCCTTTACTCCGACAATCGGAGACAGCTGGGTGCCAAATAATGTCTGCAGCCAATGGAATGCCTGCCTGGTAAACTGTTCTCTCGTCATACTCTGGATATAGGGAGTGTCCAGCATATAAGAGACACCTGTTATTATTGCCTTGACCGGTGCATGCAGGATTACATGCAAATGACTCATGCCGGTAAACCCGCTGTCCCCTGTCTTTACCAGCAGATTGGAGCCGATCGCCAGCCACAAAATTCCATAAAGGCCTGCCGTGCAGACCGCACTGAGCAGGGATGTCACAATCAGATATAACAGCCGCCTATATTCTTTCTGCGCCAGAAGCACCACACCCCCAATGATGCACACCGGCATCACCACATACAGGCTGCTTGGAATCGCCCACAGGGCAATCACCAGGGAAAGACCGAACAAGACATAATCCCTCTTCCTTTGCCGGTGTTCCACTGTGATATGGAAAAGCTCCCATAATGCCGTCAGATAACAGAAGGTCACAAGTGCATAACCCCTGCCCTGTACCGCCAGCTGATTTACCATGCTCATCTGTGCAAAAATAAACACAGGCACTAATGCAAGAAATCCTGCAAAACATTTTCTGCCAATTCGATACAAAAGGATCAGGCTGCCCAGGCTGCATATCCATGATACACCCCTTAAGGCCACCGCAGCACTGCCAAATATTATGAGACAGGCCGATAAAGCCGAATATCCCACATGATTGTTGGGCAGCGGCCAGTGAATGGCAGCATAAACCGGCCCTCTGCTGATAAAATAATAATAAGTATAAAGCTCGTCATACCATGGAGTGATCTTAAACATCCGATAGCCATAGTAGACCGCCATGCCCAGAAAGAACACAAGAAATATATAAAAAATCCTGTCCTTTTCCGAACCCCTTGATTCCTGTCTCATAGAGTCAAACCTTTTGGTATCATTCTTTTGGCTGTTCCAATTCAATATCATATGTTATTATATTCTCTCTGCCAGCAGATCTCCCATCTGCTTACATCCTACGCGGACACAACCTTCCGACATAATATCTGCTGTACGATATCCATCCTGCAATACGGATTTCACCGCACTGTCTATGGCATCTGCCTCCTGATCCAGATCGAAGCTGTAGCGAAGCATCATGGACGCCGATAATATCGTAGCAATCGGATTGGCAATATCCTGTCCCGCAATATCCGGCGCTGAACCGTGGCTTGGTTCGTACAGACCAAACTTTGTATCATTTAAAGAGGCCGATGCCAGCATACCGATAGAACCGGTCACCATGCTCGCCTCATCCGAAAGGATATCGCCAAACATATTCTCTGTCAGGATTACGTCAAACTGGGCCGGATCCTTCACTAACTGCATGGCGCAATTGTCCACCAGCATATGTTCTAATGTCACGTCCGGATAATCCACTGCCACTTCTTCCACCACCTTACGCCAAAGCCTGGAAGAGTCCAGCACATTGGCCTTATCCACGCTAGTCACCTTTTTACGGCGCTTTCTGGCAATGTCAAATCCTTTGATGGCAATCCTGCGGATTTCATTCTCATCATATGTCAGGGTATCGATGGCTTTGCGCACTCCATTTTCCTCAATCGTCTTACGCTCCCCGAAGTAAAGTCCTCCCGTCAATTCCCGCATGATCATCATATCAAATCCTGCCGCGGAAATCTCTTCTTTCAGCGGACATGCCCCCGCCAATTCTTCGTACAACACTGCCGGCCGCAGATTGGCAAACAGATTCAGAGCCTTACGGATTGCAAGCAGACCTGCCTCCGGCCGCAGATTGGGCGGCAGTTTATACCAGGGCGAAGTGGTCGTATCACCGCCGATCGATCCCATCAGCACCGCATCTGCATGCTTAGCAGTCTCCACCGCCTTTTCCGTCAACGGTACGCCGTGTACATCGATAGAGGCCCCGCCCATCAAAATATCGGTATATTGCATCACATGACCGTATTTTGCCGCCACAGCGTCAAGCACTTTCTTCGCCTCTGTCACGATTTCCGGGCCAATGCCATCTCCCGGAATACAGGTTATCCTAAGTTCCATAGATTCCTCCATTCCTGTGCGCTTCTTTGTCCGCACATTCGTCCTGTTATAATAAAGCAATAGAATCGCAAAATATCACTTATATATCATAGACTATTCCCGTATAAATTTCAATATGGAAAAATCAGGCCGGATCATTAACGATCCGGCCCTCTCTGTTCGTACAAAGTCATTATTTTACTGTATATGCCCTCTGTGCAAGTACTCTGCCATCCGCTGTCTGATAGCTGTATATGACTGAAGAGTTTCCGGGATTCCCCAGTTCATCCTCTAGCATATCTACCATCTCATCCACCAAAGGTTCTACCGCATCCAAGCCGTCATTCAAAGCCTCCTCTATCCCATCTATCAGATAAGCAGAATCTGTGATCGTCACGATAACTGCCATGGTATTCCCCTGGAATACAACGGAGAACTCCATGCCGCTGCCTGAGAATGCCTGCATTTCAGCATCCAGCATCTTCTTAAATTCAGGATCCTTACCATACTCCTCCA